>DATMJF010000084.1:0-4115 GCA_035554455.1 Rummeliibacillus sp. | reverse complement strand
TTGTATCCAAACGGAAGTTAAAGAAATGTTGATGATGCACTGCGTTTAATCCAGGTGCAATTTCTGTACCATACTTAGATTTTCCTGATTCGTCGAATGTACCTGTATTTAGCATTCCAGTCAATTTCACTTCAACTTCAATGGTTCCATCTTGATAGAAGCTCCAATAAAAGCCGTAATCATAGTTTCCTACCGTACAGAAGAAAGAAATGACAAGACGCCGAGAACGCCGAACTTCTACATGATTCGTACGCCAATCCGTATGTTTCCAGCCAATTCCATAATCTTCTTCATGTAAACAAATAGCATTTTTAATTGTACGTGGAACGCCATTTGAATCTCCTAAAACAGCATCAAAATATTGAATTTCTCCTAAGCAATCGCATCCAAGTTCTAATGAGTTTGCTAATTGTCCCATACCATATTCACCTGCATCGAAGGCATTTTGGGTATTATGCGCAAATGATGCTTCCCCATATGGTACAACCATTTCAGATAATGCTGCACGGTATAAAATTGGACGAACTTTTCCTTTATCTTCATAACCAATTGTATAAAGTACAAGACCTTCACGAGGGGTGAAGCCATATCGGAAACTCCATTTTTGCCATTTTATTAAATTTCCTTCTACAGTGAAACTAGGGCCTTCTGGCTGTATAATTTCAAGAGGTTTCAAATCATTACGGAAAGTAATTGCTTCATTCGTCTCTGGATAATAGTTAGCATCATGGGTAGGTATCTTACGCACACCATAATCTTCAACACGTTCTACTTCCATTTTATTCAGATCAACATACGCAACAATCCCTGTTAGAGGATACGCATATCCATTATCATTTTCGAATTTCTTCTCCCAACAGATTGCTCTTGCAATACGTTTTCCTTCATGTTCTGGTATGTTAAAGTAACCAGCCGACCATGGATCTACCATGATTAGATCAGAATTCTCTATTCCTCTTTTTTTAAGTGCTGCGATAAATTCAGGACTATTTTTAACTACTTTTTCACATTCTTCAAATTCTTCTAACATTATATTTGGCTGAACATCTGGAATTTCTTCATATCGTAGGACATTTCCATTTGTAACAGAAATTACGGCTTCATACGTTTTGATAGTTTTCGAATCCAATAAAACCATGGCTACTTCTCGATCAATCGGATCTTCTTTTTTAAAATTTAAAACGACTTCTTTTTTTGGTTCTTTTAATGTGATAGAGGCAAATCTGACACTTTGGCCTAATCCTTTTTCTTTTCGAATAATATCCACAGATAGTTTTACTTCACTTTCAGTTAACGGAGATAACGGATGATCCACAACATTATTATGTTTAATAATTGATATCATTTTACCAACCCCTCTCTTATATGAATATTATAGAAAACGCTTTCACTATTTACATTGTAAAAAACGGAATTTTCCAAATTTTCAATCGATTTTTAGTTTAAAAAGTTTAATAGAATGTTATAATTCTTAACATAAAACGATTAACTGAATAATAAAGGAAGCCTAATTATGGAGGGAATTGAAGATGAACAATCAAATTGCATTTTACCCGATTCAACCAGAATGGCAGAATGTATTTTCATATTATCGACAGATCAATTTACCCTTTCCAGCAAGTCAGCATATTGCTTATATGTATGAATTCAAGATCAACTCTCTCTTCGACTTATCCATTCCAGGCATTCCAGATGCTTGTACAGATCTTATTTTTTGCTCCAATGGAAAAAAAGAAAGTAATCTTGTTGTGGCAAGCCCACCTCATAGAATATTCAGAACGTTCGAATCTAATGTAATATATACAGGGATCCGATTGTTACCTCAACAAAGAATTTTCAGCTTTCAAATACCTTTAAAACATCTCTTCCAACATTTCACCGTGCCACTATTTGATGTCATCGATTTTCCATTTGATTTATATGAACAATTGATTTCATCACTAAGTCTTAAAGAAAAGGCAGAGTTATTTAGCTCTTATTTTCAAAAATGTAATGATCAACATGTTTCAAAACTTGACATTGTACATGCATGCATGCAAAAAATCACATGTAATCAAGGGGCCATAAAATTAAAAGAGCTAGAACAATACACTGGTTTTTCCGAAAGATATTTACGTAACTTATTTAGCGAATATGTCGGTCTATCTCCTAAACATTTTTTACAACTTTATCGTTTTCAAATAACCGTACAAAAAATGGCAACTCATAATTTACTTGATATCAATCAATTTTTAATGAAAGGATTATTTTATGATGAATCTCATTTTTATAAAGAATTTAAAAGGTACGCCAAAATGACACCAAAGGAATATGCAACCCTTTTGAATAAAGCAATTCTCCATTAATAATTTCTTTTTGTATAAAACAATAAGAAAGTTTATTTTCCTATTTCTCCTAAAGAATGGCACAAAAAAGAGAGATTCTCATGTGAAATGTAAGTTTACAAACATACATTTTCAAATTGAGGACTCTCTTTTGATAGACGTGTCACATTTAAAGTTTTCACTTGGTATAATAATGATTCAATATAAAAAAAGTATTTTAAAACTTGATGAATAAAAAAAGGGCACCTTTTTCCAGAGGGCACTGAAAACCATTTTGGCCCTGATTTTTATAGTGCAAATCTGCTATAACATGAAGTGGAATCAGCTTCGCTTTCCGCGGGTGAACCGACGAGCCTCCTCGCTTCGCTGTGGGGTCTCTCTGGCTCACTTTCCCGCAGGAGTCTTCGCTGATTCCACTTCAACAAAAATTGCATCACAAAATTTTATTATTAAAATTTATACATTTTGATTTTTCTGTGGCCTCATTTTTCTATTTAATCTTTCTTTGCCCTACGATTCCTAAAATAATTGGAATTCCAGTTCCAATAATGATAATTGGTAAAAACCACATACCAAAACCATATCCCCAACCTAATGCTATGGAAATGGATACAAATATGATGCCTGAAAAAATGAATAGGCAAATATTTTTTACTTTATTCAATAGCTTTCGACTGTGTAAATAAAACTGTACTACATTTGATTCATTTAAACGACTAGGATAATTATGGGCCTCAGGATGTTTTTCTAATACCTGCATAAAAACGAGTATAAAAACACCTATACACGGTAAGATAATAAGTTCCCATTTTGATCCATATCGATCTACTTCACCAAGAGAATTATAATGTGCTGGCACCTTTTCGGGAAGTACGGACCAATTATAGATCAATAATAATATTGAACTTACAAAAATAATATAGCCAATGATATCCCAAACCCATTCACTTTTGGTTTTTGGAATGGTTATTTTTGGTCTCTTCCAATAATCTGACATTGCTCATCCCCCTTTACTCCAGCCTCCTCTAATCCATAATCACACAAAATCTTTGTCAACTTTTCTTTTGCTTCATTTGTAGTGACGATACATCTTATAGTTGAAAACTTTTCTTTCATTATCAATTCATAGCCGTCATTGACCTCTTTTGAATATCCATAATATCTATGATTTAGATTAATTAGTACAAATTGAAATGACTTTATTTTTTTCCAAGGGACAAAACGATTTCCACTTAACACACCATCATTTATAATTGCAAATAAATTCAAGAGATTATGTGAATAGGATAAAGGAAGAAACATCAGTAAATAAAATGAAGTATCTAAACCTTTAAAAAATACACCTATTATGTACATACCAATTATGAATAATAATAAAAAGGAATATAGAAAAATTTCAGTTTTTTGTTTTGAAATAGTTGGTAACCTCACTACTTTCTGAGGATAAGTTCTAATTGCGATTAACTCCTCATTCGTAATCGGAAAGATCTTATCTTTTTTCAATTTTACTAAAAGCCGAATAAACTTATAACAGAAGTACCCAATGACGATTAAAAACACAATATTTATAAATAGTTCCAATTTCATTCCTCCTTCCAATTAGAAAAATTATTTACGCCTTACTATTTTTAAAAAGTTTTTTCATATTCTTTTCTCCATAATAACATAATGCAATTGGATAAAATGGAAATTTATATATATGAATCAATTTCATAAATCCATTTTCGAATTTTAAATATGAACATTTTAACACAGTAACTTTTCCATATTCAGATTTGGATGTTCCGCTAC
>DATMJF010000083.1:0-5400 GCA_035554455.1 Rummeliibacillus sp. | reverse complement strand
TTTATGAGGCCCTGAATGGGGCTTCTTCTTTTTTACGGGATAATGGTCGAGAAGAAGTAGCTGCAAGACTGCTTTTACAACATGTATTAAAAAAATCGTACACGGGTTTACTAACAAACATGCGTGATGAAATTACAGAAGATGATTGTGAAGCTTTTTGGAAAATGGTTGAATCTCACGCAAAAGGAATGCCAATTCAGTACATTATAGGTGAGGAAGAATTTTATGGTCGCCCATTTAAGGTAAATGAATCTGTTCTAATTCCTAGACCTGAAACAGAGGAACTAATCGTAGAAGCTACGAAGCGTATAAAACGTATTTTTGGAGACAAGCCCAATATTCAACTAGCGGATATTGGTACCGGAAGTGGTGCGATTGCGATCACGATGAAAAAGGAAATCCCAAGTTTAGATGTAACAGCAACAGATATTTCAACAGATGCTTTAAACGTAGCTAAGAAGAATGCAGAGATGCTGGAGGCGAATATTCATTTTGGAGAGGGAGATTTAACGGCGCCGATTGAACAACAGAAATGGCAAGTCGTGCTTTCCAATCCTCCATATATTGCATACGATGAGGCAAAAGAAATGTCAGAAGTGGTGCTTGATCATGAACCTCACACAGCACTTTTTGCAGAAGAAGAGGGACTAGCACTTTATAAAAGACTAGCAAAGAATCTACCAAACTTGATGACGAAACCTAGTTTTATAGGGGTAGAAATAGGTTATGCACAGGGATCAGCAGTTGCTACATTGTTTAAAGAAAGCTTTCCACAGGCGAAAATTGATATTTTACAAGATATGAACGGAAAAAATCGTATGGTTTTTTGTGAATTAGGTGAATAAATAGTAATCTCTTTGTCCATGATAGAGTCATGGAGGGGATACAATATGATAGAAGATTATAACGCTATTAAACAACCGCAAGAATTATCTTACTACACTATTAAACAACCAAAAAAACAATCACAAGTGAATATACTTTTACAATTTATAACTGCGCTTTTACTTATACAATTGGTACTTCTTATTATACAAGGCTTTTTAACTCAGCAATATAGTACAGAACTAGAGCAGCCGAGATTTCGCATCATTGCCAATAGTAATTCTGCATCGGATCAACAATATAAACATCAATTAGTGGAAAAGATTAAACCGATTTTAGAAAAGGCCGTACAAAATTCATCCACAGAACTGAACTTATCAACAATTGAAAATCAAATTAAAAATAAGTTATCCCCAGAAATGGGGAATGAACAGATAAAAATCACAACAACGAATGCATTATTTCCGCCAAAACGCGATGATTACAAAATGTATGCACAAGATAAGTATCAAGCAATTGTCGTGACAATTGGTGCTGGTAAGGGAGATAATTGGTGGTGCGGCTTATTTCCAAAGGTTTGCTATCGTGATGAAGAACCAAAGGAAAAAGCAGAAGAGGAAGAAAAGCCGAAATTTTTTATAATCGAATGGTTTACGAGCTTTTTTAAAGATTAGAGTTTACCCACAACATTTGGTAAATTGTCCACAATTTTTACAATGTTATCAACAAATTGTGCATAACTTTCTGAAAACTATTATATATAGGGAGGAAATGACATGGAAACACAACGTCTCATTGTGGATAACAATGTGGATTCCAAAAAAAGTTATTCACAAGCTGTGGATTTGTTAAATCATGGAGAACTAGTTGCTTTTCCAACAGAAACAGTTTATGGCCTAGGTGCCGTAGCTACAAATGAAACAGCCGTCAAAAAAATCTATGCTGCAAAAGGAAGACCATCAGATAATCCGCTTATTGTCCACATTGGTACTTTCGATGAACTTGAAAATTATGTGGATAATATTTCAGATAAAGCAAGAAAATGTATGGATGCATTTTGGCCAGGTCCTTTAACGATGATTTTCAAAGTAAAACCAAATGTACTTGCAACTAGTGTAACAGCAGGTCTGGATACAGTTGGTATTCGCATGCCTAATCATCCGGTTGCATTAAAACTTTTGCAAAAGCTAGGGAGACCTGTAGCTGCTCCAAGTGCCAATCGTAGTGGAAAACCTAGTCCAACAGAAGGTATTCATGTTGAACAAGATTTAGCAGGTAAAATCCCAATGATCTTAGATGGAGGAGCAACTGGTATCGGTGTAGAATCAACCGTCATTGATCTTACATTAGAAACACCTGTCATTTTACGTCCTGGCGCTATTACAAAAGAAATGTTTGAAAGTGTAATTGGCCCAGTTAAACAACCAACCCATATCGAGCAAAGAGCAGGTGCACCTCGCGCTCCAGGGATGAAATATACACATTATGCACCAAATGCACCCGTATATTTAATAGAACAAGATGAACAACAAGTTTCAGAAGCTATTACAGAATTACAACAACAAGGTCATAAAGTAGCGTTGCTTGCACCACAAAGTTTTGAACATCTGAATTCAGATTGGTTCTTTACATTTGGAGACTCCAAACAAGATATGGCAGCAAATCTTTTCCATGCATTACGCGCATGTGATTTGACAGCTGCAGATATCGTTTTAGCAACTGTTACTTCAACAGACGGTGTAGGTGCAGCCATTATGAATCGCCTAGAAAAATCAGCAGGTAGCAAATGGTATACAAAAGATTTTCAAAAGCAATAAAATGATTTTTATTGCTGGCTAAATATCACAGTTAATTCTAAGCTTCTTTATGAATAATCATAAAGAAGCTTTTTAATTTACGGTTTACATACGGTATAACTGATGAACTTCGATACATAGGATAAAAGAGATTCCTAAAGAACGGAGGGAAATTGTGCCAGAAATTCTTGCAGCAATTATCACAGCGATTGATGTTTTGACGATTTATTTACTGTTGCCACAAATAAAATATCGCTTTTGGCTTTCTTTATGGACAGGTGCTCTTCATATGATTTTTCCCTTCATTGGTTTCCATGTAGGTGAATGGTTAGCTACATATATATCAAACCTCACTCAAAATATTTCGGGTTTATTATTAAGTATGATTGGCGTACAACTATTATTAGCAGCGAAAAACAGTAAACCTGCACAAATCCCAGTAATAATATTAGCTGTTACCACAAGTTTAGATACCTTTTCAGTCAGTGTTTCTTTTGGTATGCTTCAATTACAAGAAACATTACTAATTTGTAGCATGGGAGTATTTGCTTTTCTATTTTCATATATAGCATTAGTATTAAATAAAAAAATACCAGTAAGAATAGGAGCTTACTTACAAATAGTTGCTGGAATATCATTACTTTTGATGGGTATTTTTTCATTTAATTTATAAAAAATTAGAACATTTTGACTGTATTTTAATATATAATGAAGGGTGAAGGTGCACGATGAATATTTATTTTGTATGTACAGGAAATACATGTAGAAGTCCAATGGCAGAGGCCATATTAAAATCGAGAAATCTACAAAAAATTGAAGTGAAATCTGCTGGGTTATACGCTATGCCTGGAAGTCCTATGTCACGGAACACAAAGTCTGTCTTAAAAGAACAGCACATTGACTATGAACATACTGCGCAAACAGTTAACCTAGAAAATCTAAAATGGGCTAATTTAATATTAACAATGACCAATGGGCATAAGGAGGCGCTTTTACAAGAATTTCCTCAAGTAGCAGATAAAACGTTCACATTTAAAGAATACGTAACTGAAAATAATGATCTGGATGTATTTGATCCGTTTGGAGGAGATATGTCAACATATCGTGACACTTTCCAAGAACTTAGTAGATTAATGGATGCACTTGAAAAGAACATATTGGAGGAATAACCATGGCAAAAACACGTGAGCGACATTCTTTTGGTTTAAAAAAGAAACTCATTCTATTTGTAACGATTTTAGCGGTGATTACATATAGCGTAAGCTTCTTCTTTATCGAGTATTTGCAACCTCAATTTTTCCCGAATATAAAGAAAACAGTATTTGAAATAATTACATATGTTTTAGGAATCATATGGTCCGGTATATTAGCTGGCGTCTTTAGTTCTTTATTGGTAAAACCATTACAAAAGCTTGAAAATGTTGCAATCGAAGCTGCTGAAGGTAAAATTGGCAAAGATATAGAAATGCCGAATAGCTCAGATGAAATTCGTTCACTATCAGAAGCTTTCCAAACAATGCTTGTAAGTCTACGTCAAATGGTTTCGAGTATTAATCAAAACTTCCAAACAACAAACAAAACGGTCCTAAATCTATCAGAAGAAACAGGGCAAGCATCAAAACAGACAGAATCAATCGCTGAAACAATATCGAATATTTCTGAAGGTGCTTCGAGTTCAGCCATTGCCATTCAAGAAACAGCGGAAGCGCTAGAGGATGT
This sequence comes from Rummeliibacillus sp., assembly GCA_035554455.1. Lineage (GTDB taxonomy): Bacteria > Bacillota > Bacilli > Bacillales_A > Planococcaceae > Rummeliibacillus. The sequence continues at coordinate 1,060 of DATMJF010000083.1, read as the reverse complement.
ACGCTCGTTAGCAGAAGAAGTAAATCAACGTGCTATGACGTCATCTAATCAATCAGCACAAATGATGTCAGGGTTAAAACACACAACAAATGCAATTAACCAACTAGTGGAAGGTATTGAAAAAATTGCGTCAGGCAATCAACTAGCACTTCAAGATATACACCAACTTGAACAAAATGCATTAAAAGTAGAACAAATAATTCAACTTGTCGGTGATATTGCAGAACAAACCAACTTACTTGCTCTAAACGCATCTATAGAAGCAGCGAGAGCAGGAGAACACGGTAAAGGTTTTGCTGTCGTAGCTGAAGAGGTTCGCAAACTTGCAGACGAAAGTGCCGAAGCTGTAAAGGGCATTACACAACTGATCCAAACTATCCAACTAGATGTTCAAACAGTTGTTGGTAAAATGACGGAACAAGTTGATTTTGCAGAAGGTGAAGTAGCTCGCATTTCTGAAACAACATCAGCAGTCGATGATATGGCCGAAATGGTTAGCAATATGGCAGACTCGATTGTAGAAATCTCTGAATTTGTTGGTAAGCAATTGCATAACATCGAAAAAACAGCTCATCAATCTCAAGAAGTAGCGGCAATAGCCGAACAAACTTCTGCAGGTGCACTAGAAGTTCAAAGTGCAACCGATGAACAGGTTCGGTCAATCGAACAAATCGACCAACTATCACAAATGTTAAAGAAACAATCCGAAGAACTATACCAAATGATTCAACAATTTGAACGCTAGGTAAAAGAGTGTGGAGATCTATTCTCCACACTTTTTTAGTGCGTAAAGTATCAAATAAACAAATTCCCTTTAATCAAAATAAGTCGCTTTTCTCCCTTTGACATCCTTACACCCAAAAACATCAAAATGCGAATTAATAGAACGTATATATAAATATATATTCGTGTTTTTGAATGATTTAACCCAAAAATGGACTGTAAAATTAAAAATTATTCGTATTTTTAAAACTTCCCTATCGCAATTAAGTGAAAAATATGTCATTATATATATAGAAGTGGTACACTGATGATGAATAGAACAATTGAAAAGAGGGAA
>DATMJF010000082.1:0-5836 GCA_035554455.1 Rummeliibacillus sp. | reverse complement strand
GACTTTTAAGATAATGTCGATACCATCCATATCCGGTAAACCAAGGTCTAAAATGATGACATCTGGATGTATTGAAACAACTTCCTTTAATGCATCCATGCCCTTTGTAACAAGTTTATAATCGTAGTCGTGAAGCTCTATTGTCATTTTAATAAGATTTCCGATGGCAATATCATCTTCAACAATAAGTATTTTTTTATGATTCATTCACAACACCTCCTTTTTTTAAATAAAAGCTAAAAATCGCTCCATGAGGCATATTATCTCGAACAGTTAATTCACTTTCATGCAATTTTAAAATGGTTTGACAAAGAGATAAACCAATACCCAGCCCGCGTTTTGCGTCACTTTGTTCCATTTGACTCTTTTTAAATGTTTGAAACAGTTCTTTCTTTTGTTCATCTGAGATACCCTTTCCTGTATCTCGAACTTCAATAAGGACATCATCCCCCTTTTCAAAAGCGAAAATAGCGACACTACTTTCGTAAGGCGTATAGCTCACCGCATTGTCGAGTAAGTTTATAAGTACTTGCCCAATTAACCGTGTGTCCATATGTGCCAAAAGAAATTCAGGTTCAATATGGACCTGAATTGGTCGGGTACTATTTTTTGAAAGTTGGTGAATTGCATCGTTAATAACATCTTCAACCAATTCCTCTTGAATTTGAAGAGGAAAGTGTCCATTACTTAACTTTGATACAGCAAGTAAATTTTCTACCAGTTGTACAAGTCGATTGGAATTGTAATAAATGTCTTCATACAGTGTTTGGCGCTGATTTATAGACATATTGTGATCATTCGATTTTAAAATATCCGCATGTCCCGAAATACTTGTAAGTGGTGTTCGCAAATCATGTGAAATAGAGCGCAACAAATTCGATTGAATTTGTTCTAATTCCTTTTCACGGCGTACATTCTCATTAATACGCAGTAGCTGCCACTTATCGAGTGCGAGTGAAAAATCGTTCAAAATAGCATACAATATTTGACGTTCAAAAGTCGGTAACTGTCCTTTTTTATGAAGTGAAATGCCGATTATACCTGTAACCTTATTACTTGAAAGAAATGGGACGTAATAACCGTAAGCTTCTTTAAAAACATCCGTTGTCATACCTGCAACACGTTCATTATTTATAACCCATTGCACAATGGCAAGCTCATTTTTATTGTTGAATTCATTCTCCTGTTCCTTATTCTGCGCTGAAGAAAGCAAGGGTGATTTATAAAATGTATGCTTTATAACTCGTTTATCCTTAATACTGTAATAGCATACTGGGAGCTCAGTAAGTTTAACAATTTCTGAGGAACCTTCTTCAATCAATTGTTCAAAAGATGATGCAAATTGTAGCTTACGATTGGTTTCTAGTAATGTTTCCATACGATAGGATTTTTGAATGGCTTGTCGTTCTTGCATTTTCACTTTTTTCGTTAAGCTACTTGTAATGACGCCCGAAACAAACATGATAATAAAAGTCATTGGATAATCCTGATTGTACGCTTCAAACGAAAAGATCGGTTTCGTGAATAGGAAGTTAAAGATCAATACTGCAACGAGTGAACTAATAATGTTCATTACCCAGCTAGTCGTCCAAATAGCTACTATCAATACACCTAAGATATAAATCGTAATAATATTTGCTTCACTAATCCCGAGGGATTTAAAGAACATCCCAACAATCGACGCGATGCTAAAGATAAGAATCATCTTAAGTAAGTCAAAAGGTTGTAGTCTGAAATCCGTTTTAAAATCCATATTCTTCTTTGGTGTATTTTCTTGATCCGGGACAATGTAGATTGATAAATTCGGTAAAAGCTCATTTAACTTATCGGTGATTTTTGATCTTCCCCAAATAGTTGCTTTCGTTATTGTTCTTCCAATAACAAGCTTTGTTACACCACTTAATTGAGCATAATTAGCAATTGCCGTAGCAATGCTATCTTCTTGAACTGTAACAACATTGCCCCCTAATTGCTCAGCTAGCTTCAAATTTTGCTTTAATCGTTCTTCATTTACTTGAGACATCGTTTGGTTGGTATCTCGCTCTACATAAAGTGCGGTAAATTTACCATGTAATGCTTGTGCAAGTCTAGCAGCAGTTCGAATTACTTTTGCATTCGTAGGAGAGCTACTAATCCCCACCAATATATGTTCTAGCACGTTATTTTGCATAGCATTTACATATGAGTTGTTCGTTTTATTATGAATTGTATCAGCAATTCTTCTTAACGCAATTTCCCTTAATGCTATAAGGTTATTAATTTGAAAGAAATGATTTAAAGCTTTCTCTACATACGTTTTTTTATAAATCTTGCCATCTTTTAATCTTTCAATTAACTCATCAGGTTCAATATCGACGAGTTTAATCTGTGATGCTTGGTCGATAATTGCATCTGGTATACGCTCACGAACTTTAATATGCGTAATTTCTTCAACAAGGTCATGTAGACTTTCAATATGCTGAATGTTTAGAGTGGTATACACATTAATCCCCTGATTCAGTAATTCCTCTACATCCCCATAACGCTTGGTATGCCTAAGATTGGGTGTATTCGTATGAGCCAATTCATCGATTAAAACAATATCTGGTGCACGCCGAATAATACCATCTAAATTCAATTCCATAAATTGTTTTCCTTTATATGAAATAGCTTTTGTTGGTACTACTTCAAAACCTTCAATAAGTTCCATCGTTTCTTTACGAGGATGTGGCTCGATATAACCGATGACGACATCTGTTCCAAGTTTGAGTTGCTCTTTTGCTTCTTTTAACATGGTATAAGTCTTTCCAACACCTGCTGCATACCCCAAAAATATCTTTAACTGACCACGCTTATGATTTGAATACTGAGTCACTTCAACATCCCCCTTGCCTTCATTATAATTACTTTTCACACAAAAAGGACGTGCTTCTTAACATCTTAATGCCATCTTAATGTCTAATCTAAAATCCTAACACTATATTAATTTCTTTTCATCTATAGTAAAACCAATCACAAGCAAGAAAGGATGTGCAAAATGTTGGAACTATACATGATTTTCATATTAATAATAAGCTTTACGAGTCTTTTTGCTTTAACAACATGGTGCTACAAGCAAGTTGAAGAATAGAGGTGAAATCAAATGTGGATCTTATTAACGATCATGATCATTTTAATTGGGTATCTCGTACACGCTTTACTAAATCCAGAAAAGTACTAAAGGAGGTCCTTTACCATGTGGCAAATTACGATTGTTTTGCTTATCTATTTACCACTCGTCCTTATCGCTGGACGCTACTTATATAAAGTCACGATGAAGGAAAAGATGTGGGGCGATGGTTTCTTTAATCGAGTGGAGAACATCATTTATAAACTGAGCGCAATTAAGCAAGAGGATATGACAGGTAAACAATATATTTTCTCTTTACTATTTTCAAATGCTGTAATGATTGCTATTGGATATTTCATTTTGCGTATCCAATCCGCACTTTTTTTAAATCCCAATGATATTGGAAATATGGAAACGACATTATCGTTTAATACGATCATTTCCTTTATGACGAATACGAATCTTCAGCATTATAGCGGCGAATCGGGTTTAAGCTATTTATCTCAAATGCTTGTAATTATCTTCATGATGTTCACGTCTGCAGCATCAGGTTATGCCGTATGTATGGCTTTTTGCCGAAGACTAATTGCAAAAACAGACGTACTTGGTAATTTCTATGTTGACTTTGTACGTGTTATTACCCGTATTTTATTGCCTTTATCTTTTCTTGTTTCTCTATTTCTAGTATCGCAAGGTGTCCCTCAAACGTTTAAAGAGAATATTACTTTAACTACGATTGAGCATAAACAACAAGACATTGCGTTTGGACCCATTGCAGCAATGGAATCAATTAAACACTTAGGAACAAATGGAGGTGGTTTTAATGGGGCGAACTCATCCACACCCTTTGAAAATCCAACCGTGCTCTCCAATATAGTAGAAATACTTTCGATGATGTTACTGCCTGGTGCTTGTGTTGTTGCACTCGGTTTAATGATTACGTATCGAAAAACTCGTAATCAAAAAGTTTTGATTGGTAAGCAAGGTGCCTCTATTTTCATAGCAATGAGTGTGATCTTTCTTATTGGAGTTGCAGTTGTATATGCGAGTGAAAGTGCAGGAAACCCCGCAATCCATGCAATTGGTATTAATGATAGTACCGGTAATATGGAGGGAAAAGAAACACGCTTCGGTATCGCCCAATCTTCATTATTTACAGCTGTAACGACGGCATTTACGACAGGAACTGTAAATAATATGCATGACACATTAACACCCCTTGGAGGTTTAGTACCATTATTCAATATGATGCTAAATGTCGTATTCGGCGGTAAAGGTGTCGGCTTGATGAATATGATGATGTACGTTCTTCTTACAATCTTCATTGCATGTTTAATGATTGGTCGAACACCACAGTTTTTAGGGAAGAAAATCGAAGCAAAAGAAATGAAACTCATTGCACTTTGTATTTTGATTCACCCTACTATTATTCTTGGCTTCTCAGCATTAGCAGTTATCACAGCTGGCGGAGTTGCGGGGATTACAAATCCAGGTGCTCATGGCTTATCACAAGTACTTTATGAATTTGCATCATCTTCGGCGAATAATGGTTCAGGATTTGAGGGGTTGGCAGATAACTCAACATTTTGGAATGTAACAACCGGTTTGGCTATGTTTTTTGGCCGCTATACATCCATTGTGCTGCAAATCGCTATTGCTTCATTACTGGCAAAAAAACTCATACACAATGAATCAGTCGGTACATTAAACACAAGCAATGCGACATTTACAGTATTCCTAGTCGCAATTGTCCTCGTTGTTGGTGCATTAACATTCTTACCTTCGCTTGCACTTGGACCAATTACAGAATTTTTACAGCTTAACTCATGAAAAGGAGTGAGAACATGGGAGCAAAAAAGAATGGCCTCTTAACAAAGGAGATTGTAGCCACTTCATTCGTAAGTGCTTTAAAAAAATTTAATCCAATATATATGTTAAAAAACCCTGTTATGTTTGTCGTTGAAATTGGCTTTTTCCTCGTTGTACTGTTATCAATCTTTCCTTCTCTATTCCATGCAGGAGAAGAAAATCTACGTTTATATAATGGCGTTGTTGCAGTTGTGTTATTTTTAACGATTTTGTTTGCAAATTTCGCAGAATCAATAGCACAAGGTCGAGGGAAAGCCCAAGTTGCCACTCTGAAAAAAACCAAATCTTCTACATCTGCAAGAGTGATTATAGATGGAAATGAAGTAATGAAACAAGCTAATGAACTTACACATGGTGATATTGTGATTGTTCGTGCAGGTGAAACGATCCCAAATGACGGTGAAGTAGTCGATGGAATTGCAACTGTAGATGAATCAGCTATTACAGGTGAATCTGCACCAGTCGTAAAAGAAAGAGGTGGAGACTTCTCATCTGTTACAGGAGGTACGATTGTCACAAGTGATGAATTAACCATTAAAATCACTTCACTTCCAGGAGAGTCCTTTTTAGATAAAATGATTTCTCTAATAGAAGGAGCAAATCGGAAAAAGACTCCGAATGAAATTGCATTAAGTACATTGCTCGTAAGTTTAACCATTATCTTTTTGCTAGTGGTTATGACGCTTTATCCAATGCTGCAATATTTAAACATCGACATTTCAATTGCAACTTTAATTGCATTAACAGTATGTCTTATTCCAACAACAATCGGCGGATTACTATCTGCAATTGGTATCGCAGGAATGGACCGCGTAACACAATTTAATGTGATTGCGATGAATGGGAAAGCAGTAGAAGCATGTGGTGATGTAGATACAT
>DATMJF010000081.1:0-2117 GCA_035554455.1 Rummeliibacillus sp. | reverse complement strand
CACTACGGATGAGGATAGTATTTACGCCAAATAAAGTAGCTATTATATCGACTACTAGATACATAATGTATATCCAAATAATAGGTTTGTATATTTTTCTGAATAGAGGACTAAATATCCGCAACTACACACCACATGATTTGGAAGGAAATCAGGTGGTATGTAGGTTTATTATTATTGCTTTTCCTACACTTGCTCTTTTGGTTTAAGAAAAGAATAAGTTCTCACCAGTTATACTGTAGACTAGGTGTTGTTTCTATAAATAAGACATTTAAAATAATCATGCAATCATAATTCATTTTATAATAGGTAAAAAATATTCTATAAATTCGAAAAAATATAGTTTATTTTTATTTCCTGAAACACGTTTGACTTACAAATGAGTAAAAATAGATGGGGATATATGGAGAAGTTTGTAGATAGGATGTAACTAATATTACTACTTGAAAGAGATGATATTTATGTTATGGGTAAGCTTTATCTCGGGTATATTGCTAGGTGTACTGTTATTTTATTTGTATAAACAATATTTTAGTAGAAAATCAAATTTTCATATTCAACAAGAAACAGATACGATGCAAAAGTTGTTAATTAGATTAATAGAAGGTTCTAAAGATGCGATTTATTATTATCAATTAAAACCTGAACGAAAATTTCAATACATTAGCCCTTCTCTCGAAAAAATAATAGGAACAGGTATTATTAAGAAGTCCTATGAAAATCCAAATCATCCATTTGAAAATATTCATCCAGATGATTATGAAATTTTACAAAAAAAATTTTCAGGAGAGTTGGATTACAATCAACCGATTATACAACGCTGGAGAAATGAGCAAGATAAATATATCTGGTGTGAGGAATATGCAACACCTGTTTATGAAAATGGAGAAATGGTTGCAATAGAGGGATTCATTCGAAATATTCATGATAAGATGGCCCTTCAAAAAGACTTAGAATACCAAATTTCACATGATTCGTTAACGAATATATATAATCGTGGATTTTTCTCACAAAACATGGAGAAATGTAATGAGAAAATAGATACGTCAGTTGGCATTATTATATGTGATTTAGATAATTTAAAAGTTACGAATGATACCTATGGGCATGGTGAAGGAGATTCTCTTATCAGAGAAGCTGCTAACGTATTAAATCGATATTCTTCGAAAAATTCAATCATTGCAAGGATAGGTGGCGATGAGTTTGCTATCCTTTTAACGAATGTTGATCAAGCGAGCGTGGTCAAGATAATGAATGCTATCACGGAGGATGTCAATCGATTCAATCAAGACAAAAGGAAAATAAAAATGAGTATGTCAAAAGGTTACGCATTCAGTCAACATTCAATTGGAGTTATGGATGAATTATTCTCAGAAGCAGATCAAAATATGTATAAAGAAAAACGAGAGAAACAACTCATGTTAGTTTGAACGATGAGGATTTTTAAGTCTAAATGAATGGCCCCTATTCTCCTGTTTTTGGGAGGCCACTGAAAAAGTAAAAAAAAGCTAGATTTTTATGGTGAAAATCTTGTATTGCCATCTTAGTTGAAGTGGAATTAGCGTAGACTCCTGTGGGAAAACGGACTAGACGAGACCCCGCAGGAAGCTAAGCGTACGAGGAGGCTCGTCAGTTCGCCCACGGAAAGCGGAGCTAATACCACTTCATTCAATAGCATATATATACTATAAATTTTTGTGTTACTACACTTTTTCAGTGCCCTCATTTTTGGAGGGTAGGGGTTTTCTAATTTAATAAAATAATTTATATAAAAAAACTATGTAGATGGATGCTTCTATTCTCTGTTTTGTTTTATAACCACTACAAATAGCATAAATAATCTCGTTCAATATACCTACTTATCTGTTAAAATAGATTTACGTTATTGGAGAGGGGAAATGGGCATCGATGATTAATGTAGTTCTTGTTGATGATGAAGAAGTAGGGGTTGAAGTCATCAATATATTATTATCTGTATATGAAGATATCCAAGTAACTGGTAAGTATACGAATCCCTATGATGCACTTGATCATGTGGAACACCATGATGTGAATGTTTTATTTTTAGATATAGAAATGCCGGGGTTAATGGGAACTACTCTTGCTGAACAGATTAA
>DATMJF010000080.1:0-4937 GCA_035554455.1 Rummeliibacillus sp. | reverse complement strand
TCGCCCCCAAGATAAATATCTTGGGGGTGAGTTTTTTTATTTTGTTTTACAAAAAAATAAAATAGGAGTGGTGATTATGTCCAGATGGAAGTATCCTTTAATACTATTAGGGGGAATTGGCATTTCAAATGTGGGTGCTTGGGTTTACCTAATCGCACTAAATTTAATTATATTGAATGAAACAGGTTCCCCACTTGCAATTGCTTTCTTATATATACTACGTCCAATTGCAACTATATGTTCGAATGCTTGGGCAGGAAGTTTAATTGATCGGGTAAATACACGGCGACTTATGATGGGATTAGACGTTTTCCGAGCAATATGTATTGCGTTAATTCCGTTTTTACCTTCACTTATTTATGTTTATGTACTAGCGTTTATCATTAATATGGGAAGTGCTATTTTTCAACCTACATCTATGGTTTATATGACTAAACTAATACCTGAAAAAGATCGGCAACGCTTTAATGCACTACGTAGTTTTATCAACTCTTGTGGTTCACTAATAGGCCCTGCCATTGCTGGGATTTTATTTTGGATGGGTACTCCTTATACTGCCATCCATATGAATGCAGTGGCTTTATTTCTTTCGGCACTTATTATAATGATGCTACCTAATGTTGATTCAAGACTCAAAGAGACAGAGGGGCAAAGATTTACATGGGATTTGATAAAAAATGATTTTCGAGTTGTTTTTAATTTCAGTAAGGACAATACTTATATCACAAAGATATATTTATTATTTAGTGGTACTACTATATTCATGACTGCAATAGATTCTCTCGAGGCAGCATTTGCTAAAGGAGTACTTTCAATATCAGACACCAATTATGGGTTTTTATTAAGTGTCTTTGGAGCTGGAATAATAATAGGATCAATTATTAATTCAGTATTTTCAAAACAACTTGCAGTTAATCTTTTAATAGGTATTGGTACCATTTTTACCTCAATAGGTTATATAGTATATTATAGTTCGAGTGGCTTTTTTAGTGCAGCGCCTGGTGTATTTTTAATGGGGTTTGCTGTAACGTTTGCTAATACAGGGTATCTGACTTTCTACCAAAATCATGTTCCTGTGAGGATGATGGGCAGATTCGGAAGCATCTTTAGTGTCATTGAAGCAGGTTTCATTGTTGCTTTAACGGTTTTAATAGGTTTAGCAGCTGAATTAACTTCGATCCGTCCTGTAGGGTTAATAGGTTCATTTGCCTTCTTCTTATTAGGGCTATTGGCATTGAAAGCTGTATCAGGTGCAAAAAGGCAGGAATATTTTAAAAAGGGTGCTTCTTCTTTAAACAGTTAATTATAAAAAGGCTTGACCGATAAGTAATCGGCAAGCCTTTTACTGTTCCAGATTTATAGTTATTGAACTAACCAGCTAATAGTTTGTGAGGAAATGTACTTAAAGCTGTTCAGACTGCTCTTTTTTATTCAACTAAAGGAGCAGGATAGCTCGATAAGAAATAGACTATTGGTTAATTGTGGTATATAATTTTATTTACAAGAACATGCGTTCTTTTATTTGGTGAGAATAAACTATGAAAAAATTGTGATTGGAGTGTTAGTGGATGAAAATAAAGAAAGCTTATCTTTATGTATTTAATACAATGTCAGACTGGGAATATGGATATTTAATTGCTGAACTAAACTCAGGAAGATATTTCAAAAAGGATTTAGCACCTTTAAAAGTGATTACAGTAGGAGCGAATAAAGAAATTATTACTACGATGGGAGGACTGAGTATAAAACCAGATATTTCTATTGATGAATGTACTTTTGAGAGTGAAGATCTTGTAGTGTTACCTGGAGGAAATACTTGGGGAGAAGATATTCATCAACCTATCTTAAAAAAAATTGGTGAAGCTTTAAAGCTTGGTACTTTAGTTGCTGCAATTTGTGGTGCAACTGTGGGGCTAGCGAATAATGGATACTTAGATTCAAGAAAGCATACAAGCAATAGCTTAGAGTATATTAAAATGGTCTGTCCTAATTATAAAGGAGAAAAATTTTATGAGATGGGACCTGTGGTAACTGGTGAGAATTTGGTTACTGCATCAGGAGTAGCTCCTCTTGAATTTGCGATGGAAGTACTGAAGAAAATGGATGTATTTTTACCAGATACATTACATTCGTGGTATAACCTAAATAAGACTCACAAATCTGAATACTTCTTCCAGTTAATGAATTCAATAAATATATGAGCTAAAAAAACAACTTTGCAGTTTTATTTTACTTCTTTAGACGATGTCAAAGCGCAATTTTTGTATATAACTTAAAAATCTTAGGGAAGTTAATAGATATTGTGAATAATGGGTGTTTTAATTAAAGAAGTATTAAGTGATTTTATAATTGAGATCATATTTTATTTATTCCATTATAGGGGCAATTAATACTGTTTTCCGAAGCAGTTGATGTATCTACAGATATGACGAATGGTATTATTGATCGATTCAGAACAATGCCCATTCGAAGCATGAATGTGATTACAGGGCATGTTGTAGCAAGTATGGTCCGCAATCTTCTTACAACAAGCATTGTCATAATCATTGCTCTACTCGTTGGATTTCGACCAACCGTAAATATGTATTCGTGGTTTGAGGTAGTTGGAGTTATTACTTTATTTATCCTGACAGTTACGTGGTTTTTTGCCGCAATTGGACTTGTGGCTAGCACTCCTACAGCAGCTAGTAGTTATGGATTCGTGTTCTTATTTCTGCCCTAACTCTCAAGTGCTTTCGTTCCAATTAGTACAATGCCAAAATGGTTACAAGGAATAGCTGAAAATCAGCCAATTACACCAATAATTGAAACGATTCGCTCTCTCCTCATGGGCAGTACAGTAGGGAATAATATATGGTTTGCAATTGGGTGGTGTTTGTTGATCCTAGGAGTATCAATAATATGGTCTACTTGGACGTTTAAAAAGAAGGTGGGGCGTCGTTAGCAAGAGGGTTAAAAAAAGCCGTTTAAATGTGTTCTTTGAGCCGTATCGAAAATAGTGGTAATGAGAAAATACGATATTATCAGTAAAAGTTTATTAATCTGAAATAGATGACTCAATTGATTGAAAACAGCGGCAATATTTTTATTGCTACTGTTTTTTTCTTTAGGCTCAAGGATGGATTTTATCGAATTTCAACGATCTTAATTTAACAGAGCCTTTCTTTTTATGTATCAAAAACTTGATCTTTACTTCTATGGCAGATGATGTGAAGTTCAAAAATATCTAATATGAAATGACTTAAGAAGATAGTAGATTGTAAGGGGTAAAGGTAAATCAATGAAATATGAAGTTGAATCATTCACCAAATATAAAAAGAGTTGACCTTTCAGGGGAAGGTACAACTCTTTTCAGCAATTAATAAATCTTAATGAATAAGATTATTTTTATTAAATTCAATTACATACTTTACGACTTTATATTCTTGAATACATTCACAATGAACAGTACAACAGAAAGTGCAACTGCAATCCCACCCCCAGAAACACAGAACTCCATCACATAACGTGGTACATCTAAATGAATTAATATCATTCCGAGAAGTAAGAAAGGTAAACCAATATTATATAACCAGAACTGTGCTTTAGCTAAAGTAGTTTCTCCAGCATCTTTATAATGAGAATAAATTAATCCAATAACAGCACTTGTTATCCAACCCATCAAGTTAATATGAGCATGTGCTGCAGCCCATTTTAACTCGATTGTATAATGCATAAAAAGGCCATATGCGATTCCCAAAGCAAAATAAACGACAGCAACCTTAATCCACTTTGCACTCATTCGAATCAGCTCCTTTTCATTTGTTGGTATTAACATATGCATGGGATTTTGTCAAAATTACTCTAATGACAAAAGATGTAGTCAAAATATAGAGATTTATGATTTCGAAATGCAGATGATCTTTAGTCAATAAGAGAATATCAATTGTATATTTACTTATTTGTGTACTATTACCGATTCCTGGAAATTAGAGATAATTTTTCATATAATACAGAAAGTTACAAATAATCTAATGGGAGATGAATTTATATGTCTGAAAAATTTTTAGAAGCGATCACTAAAAGTAGTTTAGAAGAAATGGAAGAAATGATTAACGCAAATCCTGACTTACTTAATTTACGTAGTCAGACAGGTCAATCTCCAGTTCTCACTGCGATTTATAACGGTGCTAATCAATCTTTAGAATTCTTGTTGGAAAAGAATATCCCTCTTGATCTATTTGAAGCAGCAGCGGCTGGTAAGCTTTCTCGAGTGAAGGAGCTTGTTGAGTCGGATACTAAATTAGTTTCAGAGTACGCAAATGACGGCTTTACTGCTCTTGGACTTGCTTCATACCTAGGTTACAAGGATATAGTAGAGTACTTAATCGATAAAGGTGCAGATTTAAATAGTACGTCCAAAAATAGTATGAAAGTGATGCCTTTACATTCTGCAGTAGCTACAAAAAAAGTTGGAATTGCAGAATTACTATTAAAGAATGGTGCAAAAGTAAATGCTACGCAGGACTCAGGGTGGACTCCACTTCATGAAGCTACATTGCACGGTCAAATAGAAATGATTCAACTATTAATAAGATATGGGGCAGATCCTACGATTAAGAAGGATGACGGCGAAACTGCTCTGGATGTAGCTCTTCGTAATAACAATGAGAATGTCGCTGATTTGTTGCGTATAGAAGGTATTAAAGATTAGATTTCAACTTTAAAAATTATTTATTAATCATATCTGGTGAAAAAGAGTAGTTTTGTAATGGAGGTATAAAATGGTTAAACCTTATAAAATAGCTATAATTGGGGGAACGGGGAAGGTAGGTAGACATATAGCAAGTACAGCAATTAAGAATGGATTTCAGGTTCAGATGCTAGTTAGGAATCCAGAAAAGTTTATGTACAGAAATGAGAGTCTTGAGATCATTGAGGGGCAAATTCAAGATTTA
>DATMJF010000079.1:0-2080 GCA_035554455.1 Rummeliibacillus sp. | reverse complement strand
GAATTATGACTAATGTGAAGGTATTTTGAATACTTTATGGAAATAAATAGTATGAAAGTTGAAAAGTAACAAAATAAAACAACCTGATTATAAAAGTATTAATGGAGTGAAAATAATGGAAAAAAGGATTAGTAGAGTAGCTGATTTTGCAATATTGGCTCGATTTTTAAGTGAAACGAATCAAGATAAAAATCACCATATTGGTTATTGTGGTGAAACATATGAAGAAATACTTCAATCATTGGAAGAAGATTTTATAGATCGAAATGGGGAAAAGACATTTTTAATCGCTGAAGATCATGATGGAGTAATAGCTGCTATTGGACTTGATATTGAGGAAGAATCGGCCAGTGCTGAAGTATGGGGACCATTTGTTCAATCATTAATAGCTCCTCAAAAAATTAGTATGAAATTATGGTATGAAATTCAAAATAAATACTCATCTATTCATACATTTTACTTCTTTATCAACGAACAAAATCGAAGGATACTTTCATTTATGGAAGAAATTAATGCTACCCAAATCGGAAAGCATCTTGTATTACAAATTGAGAGAGAAAATTTTACACCTCTTAAAAATATAAAAAGTCATCTATTCCACATTTCAGATTTCGAGGGATTTGCTAATATACACAATAAAGCGTTCCCAAATGCATATTATAATGCAAAAACTATACTAAATCGGATCAGTGAACAGCAGGAGTTGCGTATATTAAAAGATGATAAAGGGAATGTACAGGGATATGCATATTTTGAAGTTGCTCCCGAACATGGTGAGGCATCTATCGAATTTATCGCCGTAAGTCCACACTTCCAAAATCAAGGACTTGGAACAATTCTATTAAAAGAAGCCTTAACCCGTATTTTTATGTATGAAAGTATAGAGGCAATCCAATTATGTGTAGCAAATACAAATGACCAAGCAAATTATGTATATCATAAGGCGGGTTTTTATACTAAGAATCAACTAATTAGTTACTCATATATACGGTAACAAGGTGGACGGCTGAAATGATTATTAATTTTATCGGGAAGATGGAACCGTATGAAGTGGTGTTTCATGAAATACAATATAGTAGGGGGTCATAACATGTGGATTAAGCGATTTATTGATACGACAAGAGGGAAATTCGAACTGTTTGAAAAAGGACAAGGGGAACCTTTAGCGGTCACACATCTATATAGTGCTTATGATGAGCGTGGGAATAATTTTGCAAACCCATTTACGGAAAAGTATCATGTTTACTTAATTAATCTTAGTGGCGCAGGGAATTCGGTAAAAGTTGAGGACGACAGCAGATTTAGTATGGATGAGTCGGTTCTTGATTTAGAAGCAATTCGTGAAGCTTTAACTATTAAAAAATGGGGATTTGCTGGTCATTCAACTGGGGGAATGCTTGCTTTAAAATATGCGATTAATAGATCACAATCATTAACAAAAATAATTGCTGGTGGAGCAGCTGCAAGTTTTGAATACGGTAAAGATCCAGATAGTATCTATTGTGAACAAAATATCAATTTTAATCGAATTGTTGAAATTATGGATCAGTTGAATGCTTCCTCAACATCGCTAGAAATCCGCAGAAAAATTAGCTATGAATGGTCATTAATGTCCTATCATTCTGAAGAGAAATTAAAAGAATCTCTTAAAAAGCCAAACAGCGGCAAGACGGTTGGAAACCGCTTAGACTTTTTTAGAAAAGTTGAATATCCTACATATGATATTAGAGAGAATTTACAAAGTATTAAAGTGCCAAGCTCTATCTATTCTGGCAAGTTTGACTCACAATGTCCAATGAAATTCGGAGCTGAAATTGCAAATTTAATTCCAAATGCAACATTCACTATTTTCGAAGAAAGTAATCATTATCCTTTTTCTGAGGAAGAAGATAATTTCCAAAAGTTTGTTTTGGCAACTTAACAAAGTTCAATCGAAAGATATGGAGGAGACCAATATGAAGCTAGGACTAGGTAGAAATGAAGTTAAAATTGTGCCTTATGAAACTGAATGGAAAAATGAATTTGCAAGGGTAAAAAAACAAATTCTCCTATATACAAATAGTAACGAAAATCAAATTGA
>DATMJF010000078.1:0-2943 GCA_035554455.1 Rummeliibacillus sp. | reverse complement strand
TTAGAATATGATTTAAATAAAAAACGCTAGAGAAAATATCTCTAGCGTTTTTTACCGCACTTACTTATGATAAGGTTCACCGAAACTAATATTAAATTCGTTATAAAACGGAAATTCCTTATTGGACTATCCCGCCCCGTTATAAGTGAATTCCTTCGCAATCTTCACTATACAATTTAACAGGTTTTTCAGCAATCTTGCCCGATTGCTGAATAAGGACTGTTCCATAATTGTTAGATTGTGACACCCTATTAAACTGTTATAGTCTGTTATTATTTCCTTTCCGAGATATAAAAAAAGCTGATTCTCAAATTGAAATCGACTTCTTCTTTCACTAAAGCACCCATTAGCACAACTAGCCAGAGTAAAAATATCTTCAACAAAAGTTCCGGATTATTGAAAACTAATAATACCCCATCAATTTTTGGTATTTTTTCCCTTGAATCCAGATAAAATTCTTCGTCATTAATATTAGCTCTGTGTGGTCTCTACGGTTATGTAAGTATTGCTATAAAGAAGCATATTAATATTTTTCACATTCCATAATTTCCTAAATTCATTAATAGGAACTTTTCGATTATAGCTATTGTTATCATCATTACAATTCTCCAGTTGCCTTAATGATTCTGAAAGGTAAAAATACTCCTTGTCATATCCTACGACAGGGATAAAATGCAAATTATTACGGTCCTTATGTACTTTAATAAAAACAATTACGGGAGTTCCTTTACTAACTTCGTACTTTAATGTATTTATATTTCCTTTATAATAGTTTGTTTTAAACCCCTTTTTTCTTAACACCGTACGGATTCCCTTTGGATATACATTGCCTGACCTCATTTTACTAGGGAAATTTGTATATAACTCTTCACCATCGGCCTCCATTCCAAAATGACGCAACACATATGCTGTTGAAAATGCTGCACATTCCCTTTTGTTTTGTATATCTATCCTATTATTTCGTTTAATTAGATAGTTAGCCGGATAATCTCTTTTTCGTAAAACAGGTATGGGTAATGTCATTAAATATGCTTTAATGATAATTGATATAATAATCCATAAAATAACAGTTCTAACTATAAACATACTAATTCCCCCCCCATTGCTTTGCGTCCATATCGAAACAATATTCTAAGTCCTTCTTTAATTAACCTGCCCCGTTCGTATTATAAGGTCAGCCAGATATTTCTGGTTGACCATTTTTTATTTGGTTTTATTATAACGGTAGCCGGGGTAAAACGTATCTGCCCGTGGGGATATACCCCGACAACTAAACAGTTTGCCCCCTACTTGTAGAAACATGATTAGGCTGGTTGGGACTTAGATCTCGTATAACAAGCGAAGCTGTGACACTATAAGGAGAAATAGGGATACCGGTAATTCACTAGATTAGGAGGAGATTTAAAATGAATCCAGTAATTGGTCTGGATATTTCAAAAGGAGAAAGTCAGGTTCAAGCATTTTTAGATAAAGGCAAACCATATCGTAAGAGTTTTAAAGTAGATCACACTATCGAGGGGCTTAGTTATCTTGTTAGGTTTCTAGAGGATGTAAAAAAAGAGGCTGGTAAGAAGCCCTCAATAGTTTTAGAAGCTACAGGTCATTATCAGGCTCCTGTTGTTCATTACTTGGAAGAACGAGGATATTTATTGATTATCATCAATCCATTAATTTCATATAAGGCAAGAGGGTCAAGTTTGAGAAAAGTAAAGACAGATGCTATTGATGCCTATCTTCTCTGCGAATTGTTCTATAAAGAGGAATTAGAGCCATATAAAAAGCGAGGTGTCCAGTTATTAAATCTTCGTAATCTCACTAGACAACATGAAAATATAACTGGCGTAATGATTCAAACAAAATTGCAATTTCAGGCAGTGCTTGAACAAGTATTTCCTGAATATATAGGGGTTTTTGGAGACTTATATTCTATAGTTTCACTCTTAACTCTTTCAGAGTTTTCTTCTTCAGAAGACATTTTGAATGCAAGTGAGGAAACAATTACAGACAGGATATTTGAATTATGTAAGAGTAGATCAATTAAATGGGCAAATGAAAAAGCGATTCAGCTTAAAGCTGCGGCAACCCGTAACCCTTTTGAAAAGACAGTTTATCAGAGTTATATTTTAGGTCTTGGTATGTATATAAATATTCTTCTTCAATATAAAGAGCATCTATCAAAGTTAGAGTCAGAGATAGACGCCCTCGCTAAAGAAATTGAAGAATATAATATTATCAAATCTATCCCAGGTATCGGAGAAAAAATCGCGGCAACGATTATTTCTGAGATTGGTGAAATAGATCGATTTAATAACCCTAAAAAGCTTGTAGCTTTCGCTGGAGTTGATCCTAGTGTATTCGAATCAGGTAAGTTTACAGCCACTAAGAATCGAATTACTAAAAGAGGATCAAGTAGACTTCGTCATGCCTTGTTTATGGCTGTTCGGTGCGCAATTAGAGATTGTCGGATGACCAAAACAAGTGATGAAATAATTCCTCGTAATAAAAAATTACGAGCGTTTTATGATAAGAAACGCGACGAAGGGAAACCTTTTAAAGTAGCGATAATAGCTTGTGTTAATAAGCTATTGCATTGGATTTTTGCCTTACTAAAAAACAGAACACCTTTCCAAGATCTAGTTTAAAAAATAAGTATAACTAAATCACACAAAACCTTCCAAAAGTAAATAATAGGAAGGTTATTTGTCATACACAATTTTAGTATAGCACGTAACATTTTAATTTTTTATATCAAAATATTGACAAACTATTAGCTGGTTTAGTTTAAGTACATTTCTTCACAACCTCTACTCAATTTTAACATAAATATCCAATTTACTTATTGTATTTTATTCAATTAAATGGCCCTTTAATGAAAATAAGCGCTGTTCCTTGTTACAGAAAAGAGCCCGATTGTTGAATAAGAAAATCCGGCAATACAGGATT
>DATMJF010000077.1:0-3389 GCA_035554455.1 Rummeliibacillus sp. | reverse complement strand
CCACCTGCAACTTGTACTTCTGGTTTACAAGCAATATATGCAGTAAGCTCACGTCCTTTTATGACATCTGGAATTACTGCAAAGATTTGCGCTGCATGGCAAACCGCTGCGATTGGCTTATCTGCTTCAAAGAAATGACTCACAATACCTGGTATATATTCATTTAGACGAATATACTCTGGTGCACGACCACCCGGTATAATCAACCCATCATACTTTTCTGGATTAATTTCTTCGAAACTAGCATTTGCTTCCAATCCATATCCAGGTTTTTCTGTATACGTATCTACACCATCAATAAAATCATGAACAACTGTTTGGATTTTTTTCACACTAGGAGCAGCAATCGTTACGTCAAAGCCTTCTTCAAGACAACGATAATAAGGATAATACACTTCCAATGCCTCTACTGCGTCTCCAGTTAAAATTAAAATTTTCTTTGTCATTTTGTCATCTCCTCCATCAAAATAACTTACGCTAATAGAATTAGACATATGCATGTAAAATCCTATTTAAAAGTGAAGTAACAAATGACAGATTCATGAACAATGGTTTATGTAATCAACAAAAGCGAGAATAATATAATCTACCATAAAAATCGATATGGTTAAAAGAATTTGCATGTTGAAATACAGGAAAATAAATAAATGAATCAATTTCATAATTCTATTTTCGGTTTTTAAATACGAACATTTCAACACATTAACTTTTCCATATTCAGATTTGGATGTACCGCTACAGACGGCGCTTTTCCACGGGCTTGGCTTCAATCTCTTCGACACTGCGTTTAGGGTACTGAAAAGTGTTTAAATGTTGATTAATAGTATAAATCTGCTTTCTGCATGATGTGGAATTAGCTTCGCTTTCCACGGGCGAGCGTTGAGCCTCCTCGCTGCGCTGCGGGGTCTCACCTGCCTCGCTTTCCCGCAGGAGTCTTCGCTAATTCCACATCAACAAATATTGCTAAACAAGATTTTTATAATAAATTTCATCTATTTTTACTTTTTCACTACCTTCACTACGTTCCTGTGGGGCTTTCAGCTCAAGCTTTTCCTGTAGGACTATGAATGATCCTCACTGAATTAGCATCGCACGAAGGAAATGCGAATACATTTTCGAGGACTCGCCGTCTTTCGCTCCACAATGCCCAAAATTGGATATCATTAAATGTTCGTATCTTTTATATGAATTTTGCATTATGAAATTGATTCAAATAAATAACTAACTTTGAGCAAAAAATTCTCATCTTGTAACAAATCGACCTAGCGAAGGAAATCGCTAGGTCTGTTTTTTCGTAAATTCTGTTTTATATATGTTATCAAGCGTATTGATTAGGATAAAATAGGAAGAATACTCTTCTGTAATCAAGGTGCTTGTGTCTCATTGTTTATTGATTGTAGCGGAGGATTGCTCGACTCCCGCGGGAAAAGCGTAGCAGCTGAGACCCTGCACGTAGCGTAGCGAAGGAAGCGGCTCAACGCTCGCCCGCAGGAAAGCGAGCAATCCGAAGCGGGTATCGGTTGATTATCCATTTTTCAATGGATAATCAACACGCATGATATGTTATCTAAGTAAGCTAGTCTTTCAACTAGCTGCTTGGATCAATACTTAGATCAATGATTTAAAACTTCTAGACTTGTTAAAAAGTAATTCTTATCATTCATAGGTAACATGGATTCGAGATTTTGAATCTCTTGTTTTTTTATTTTTTTCTTAGATGATAGATCATACGTTTCTAAAAAAAACTTCCGGTCTTCGTTCGAATAAATATAGTATATTTGATTGTTGTTAAAAGTTACTTGTTCAAATCTGCTATTCCCCTTTTTTTCATGGTGCAACTGTAATGCCTTTTGAGAAGTCCCAGTTACATCCGAATATTCAAAAACCTCCCCTAATCCATTTATATAATAGAAATGACCATCGCTTACATAAGCGGAGTTATTAAAATTATATGGTAGAGCATTCGTAACCTGATCTTCAGTACGATATTGAATGAAAGGTTTCGTCTTTACTTTATTTGTTTTTCGGTTTATAACCACTAATTCTAAATCTTCCCGATTTTCTGCTTGATAATTTGTCATAACGAAATAAAAGTTGTGTTCATCTGCTACTACAGGTGTTAACGCATCTAAATCAGCTGCATCTTCTAATGGTAGATCTAGTAATTTTTTCGTTTTCGCTTCTTTTTTTAGCTGTACTTCCTGTAAAGCAAACTCTCCTGTTATTAAATCTTGCGTTAACACGATGATACGATCTGATAATTGCCCTACAGATGATACGAAATGAGGAACCTGAGAAATATGTATGGCTTCTTCTCCGCCAAAACGAATTACCGTCTTATAGTCATGTTTTGTACTAAAGCCTGTATTGTAAAGACTATAAAATTGTTTTGTTTTCGGAAGATATCCTGTCTGTATTCCACGTAATTCTTCGGAAGATATATCATAAATATCCAACTTATCTCCAAGTAGCATTAGTCGATCGGATTCTTCGATTAAAAGCTCACGTGTATTGAAATATGTACTACCGTTTTCTAAACCAGATAATTTCAACCCTCGTGCATTTCCTTGCTGGTCGATAAAGATCACCCGGCTATCGCCCTTCCCTTTTTGTAAAACTTCAGTTGTGGATGATGCATAAAGAACAGCTTGTTGCTTCTTTAAAAAATTTAGTTGTTTCAAATCTTTTAATGTAAGAGTTGCATCATTTAATTTTGATGCTTTTTTATAACTATTAAATGCAAATATACCAATTATTAATAGCACAATCATTGCAAAGAAAATAATACTCTTTTTTAATTTCATGGAGGCCTCCCATAAATTTACACGAATCGATAATATATATACTAATATTTTACCATATATTATCAGATTAATTTATGTAAAAAAACCGATTCCACTTAGAGAATCGGCCTAGCCTACAGCAACACCTTGATAATACCAATTTAGAAAATCTTCTTTTCGTATAACATTGAGTATACAAGGTGTGCGTTCTTGTTGTTCTAATTTTTTCCATTCACTATAAAATTGACGTTCTACATGTAATGTCATATACGGGAGTTTTGCTTGAGCTTTTTGTGAACGAATATTATCTAAACGTGCTCCTGCAAAAACATAATTTAATTGTAATCTTTCAAAAGCAATCTTTAATATCTCCGCTTTGGCCAATTGATTGTATCCTTTTCCCCAATATGGGCGTCCTAACCATGTACCAATATGGCATAGTTTTTGTTCTTCATCTATGCCTTTTAATGAAATAACACCGATTAAATGATTTTTTTCATCGAAAATCATTCGGGAAAGTTGCTGGCCTAATCGTTCTTCTAATTGCATCAGTCGAATAAAATCTCTTGTTCCTGCAACAGAACATTGTGCTTCAGACATTCCAAG
>DATMJF010000076.1:0-5116 GCA_035554455.1 Rummeliibacillus sp. | reverse complement strand
AGCAGTACAACCTAATTTTAGATGGGTTGTACTGCTTTTTTTATTTTTATTAATCTAATCTTCCTTTGGGATTTTTTGTACTAAATTGAATATCTCCCATTCCAATTATATTTTTATTATAAAGCTATCTTAATGGCTCCTGTTAACTTTTCATCCAAAGTCCAGCACGCTACCACATGAGCTAAATGTGTTGTCTCAAACGGGTCTTTCTTGCGCTTTGTTTAATGCGTGGTGACACAATCACTTTTCCTTTCAAATTCAATATCCAATATAACAAAGGAAATCATTAATATATTTCCAATTTATCATAGTATTCCCTTCTTTGTGTCTATAGTTTGACTTATTGATAAAATCAGTTTCTTATATGACAAATATCACTATCTCTCATTTCCCCAGTATTGTAGGCTTAAAAAATAGAAAGCGTTTTCAAAATAGATGTACTATTTATTTTTAAAGAAATGTTTTGAAGGGAAAACTTATACTATGACAAAGAAAATTGCTTGGGTTACAGATACAGCAGCATTATTAGATGAGGTTTTTATCAAAGAGCATAACATTCACGTTCTACCATTAAGTGTGGTGTTTGAGGATGGCGCACTTAGAGAAACTGTAGATATGACCCAAGATGAATTTTATAACAAATTACGAAAAACAAAAGTACATCCCAAAACATCACAGCCTGCAATCGGCGAGATGGTAAGTTTATACGAAAAATTAAAAGAAGAAGGCTATGACTGTGCAATTGCAGTGCACACTTCTAGCCAGCTTTCAGGAACATATCAGTCCTCGATTGCAGCTGGTGAAATGGCAAATTTTAAAGTATATTCGATTGATTCAAAAATCGGCTCATATCCTATGATGAAAATGATTGAATACGGGCAAAAGCTCTTAAAAGAAGATCAAGATGTGGAATCCATCGTAAAAAAAATACAAGTTGCTACAGATCAAACTGCATTATCTTTTATCCCCTCAAGTCTTTCTCAACTTCATAAAAGCGGCCGTGTCACTGGTACTCAAGCAATATTAAGCAATCTATTATGTATCAAACTAGTCATTTCCTTTGATAAAGGGAAAGTTGAAATGAAAGAAAAAGTACGCACGTTTTGTAAAGCAAAAAAATATGTAACTGATCAATTCCGTCAAGAAATGCAAAAGAGTCCGATGAAAGAAGTAGCTATCATTCATTGTAACAATGAAAAAGAGGCCACATGCTGGAAAGCTGATTTACAAGAAGAATATCCAAACTTAAATATTTTAGTATTACCTTTAAGTGCAGCTGTTGGTGTCCATGCAGGTGAAGGAACAACAGGTTTAAGTTGGGTGACTTTTTAAAAGCTGCTCTTAAAATTTTCGCTATATTTTTCATAGTTATTGATGTGAATAAGATGTTTGAATTATAAGGAATTCGCGACACTCTTACGGGAAAGCAAGCTAGACGAGCCCGCAGAGTAGGAGCGAATTCTTTTTGTTACCATTAATCCCCTATTTAAAATAATGGAGACTGTTAAAATGCCACTGAAAAAGTCAAAATGCATGAATTTTAACAATAAAATTTTGTGATGCAATTTTTTTTGAAGTGGAATTAGCGAAAATTCTTTTTGCTCCAGGAGCAAGAAGAATTTTCTGCGACGAGTAATCGCAGGAGCAATCTTTACCTGCGGGAAAGCGAGCCAGAGAGACCCCGCAGCGAGATTTTCTCTGCGACGAAGCTAGCGCAGCGATGCAGGAGCACAAGCGAGGAGGCTCGTCGGTTCGCCCGCGGAAAGCGAAGCTGATTCCACTTCATGTTATAGTAGATTTGCACTATAAAAGTTAGGGATAAAATCGTTTTTCAGTGCCCTCGTTAAAATTTAGTATATTATTAAGTGAAGTATATATATAAAGACATAGACATAATTTTAATTATATAATGCAAAGAAGATGATTAATGGGAGAAGAAAAGATGAAAAAACTTCTAATAGGTATAATCGTTATAGCTGGCTGTGTATATGGCTATAAACATATCGATCACACACAATTGACTGATAAAATTGTCTCTGCCGAAAAAGAAATCAAAAAAGAAACGATACAAAAAATTGAAAATCTCCAAGTGAAAGAAGCAGCTTCTAAAGAACAACGAAAAGAAATAAAAGTTGATAATTTAGGAATCCCTAAAATAAATAGTGCTCCTAAAATGACCGTAGCAAGTGAGTATAATAAAGATTGGTATGTGTATGAGGATCATTTTAAAAACTTCACATTATCATTCTCAGATAAAAGCGGCGGATATGTTGCAGGAAATGGTCGTACAATATTTGATGCTACAATTGGCAAAACAACCTATAACGAAATAAAACAAAAACTAGGTACACCTTTATCACAAATTGAAAAAGGAAACGTGATCTACCAACTTTCTAGTAGTAAAGACAAGGAACAATTACTATATAATATCGATGGTTACTATGTAACATTCTTTATTGATAATCACAATCATAACAAACTTCGTTCAGTGCAATATATTAAAAAAAGCGTAGAGATGCAGAAAAATGGCTATTACGGACAAGGTACTGCTAAATTAAGAACAGGTTATGAGAAGCTAATGGTTGAACTGATCAATGAAAGTCGAGTTGAGTTTGGCTTAAAACCATTAACTTATGATACCGGACTAACTGCGCAAGCCAGAAATCATAGCAACGATATGATCGAGAATCACTACTTTTCACATACTGGAAGTGATGGAAGCCAGCCTCAAAGTCGAATGAAAGCTGCTGGATATGACGAACATCTTTATGCTGAAAACATAGCATCTGGACAGTTCAGTAGCATTTATGCACATGAAGGACTTATGAATAGTCTTGGTCATAGAGAAAATATCCTCAATCCCGAATTAACACATGTCGGCGTAGGTGTGGCATTTGATACAAAAAACATGCCTTATTATACAATTAATTTCTATACACCATTCTAGTTTCTTAATATATAAATCTGTTCAGACTAGAAAATAAGACGTTAGTTCTATTAACTAACGTCTTTAAAATATGAAAATTATTCTTAGTCTTATTGAATAAAGTCTTGCTTCTAAATAATGAAAATTCCATCTATTTATCGTACACCATTTACCATGTTAATCCCATACCAAGCACAACCATTTTTATAAAGGATTTTTTCTACAATATCCGGTTCGAAATATTGTTTTACAATTTCAATGTCATTCGGATGAAAGGGTCTCTTGGCTCGTGTTGAGGGTAAATCCGTACCAAACATTAAAGAATCTGGGTTGATATCAATGATTTTCTTCATTGTATCGATCACATCAAGATGAACACGCCCAAAGCCTGTCGCTTTCACCTTTATTCCTTTCTCAACTAATCTGAGTAAAGTGGGTACCCCCTCCTGAGATAAGCCAAGATGATCTATCGATACTTTAGGCAATTTAGCAATAACCTTCTCCAACTCCCCTATTTCCTTTGCATCAATATACAATTCTGTATGCCATCCCACTAACTCAAAAACACGCTTTGCCAACGTTTCAAGCCTTGAAATTTCCTCAGAACCACCCCTTTTCACATTAAACCGTATTGCACGTACTCCAATTTTGTCTAACCGTAAAATTTCTTCATTTTTTGTATCAAACGGTAATTGTGTAACACCTACGAAATTTGGTCCTAATTTTTTCAGAGCATGTTCTAAATAGCTTTGATCAAATTTTTGAAAGGAACCAGAAACGATTGCACCGCCTTTTATATTTAAATCATTTGTTGCTTTCAGATAATCGTCGACTGTAAAAATTGGTGGAAGAAATCCGTTATTCTCGTAAATTGGATAAGCATCATCGATAATATGAAAATGTGCATCAAAAATTGTCATTTTGCAATCCCCTTTCCCTTCAATAGTAATTGAAATAAAAGTATAATTAAATTTTAATTATTTTAACCATTTCCATAAGAATTACTTATATACCTAATAGTCAAACCTCTAAAAAAATACCACCACAAAAAAACTCGACATTTTCCTTTAAGAAAATGTCGAGCATTTTAACGTAATTTTAAAAATAGACCAACGATTGAATAAATAATTACCGTTGAAAAAAGGATGGTCATATGGAACAGCGAATAGACAAATAGTAATGTTGCCCATTTCTTCGGTTCCTTTTTATGATAGCCATAAATATTCATCACGAGCCATGCAATACTTAATAGTAAAGCGACTAACATTAAACCTTTACTTAATGTACCAAGTAAAAAACAGCTTGCAATCAAAAGGATTAGATAGACATTTGTTGTGATATAAGTCCGTTTCATCCCTTTTGCAACTGGTAGCATTGGAACATTTGCTGCACGGTAATCGTCTTGTTTACGAATAGCAATTGCGTAAAAATGTGGCATTTGCCATATAAGCGTAATAACAAACAGTCCTAAAATTGCAGGGTGCAGAATGTTTGGATGGATTGCCGCCCAGCCAATTAGTGGAGGCATTGCACCTGAAATACTACCAACTTCCGTGTTGTATACTGTATAGCGTTTTGTCCACATTGTATAAGGGAAAACGTAGAAGAAAAGACCTGTAAAGCCAAGTAATGCAGCTAGCGGTGTTGCGATATAAAGAGTCGCAAGCCCAACTATAGCTGAACCGATTCCAATTCCCCATACATATTTTATTTTGATCTCACCTGTTACGGTTGGACGTACTTTCGTTCGCTGCATAACGGCGTCTATATCTCTGTCATATAAATTATTAAAGGCACCAGCAGCAGCTATAACTAATGCTGAACCAATAATCGCACAAATAATATCAAGTATTTTATCAAATGGGTTTATTTCATACGTATAAAGTGCAAGAGTTAAACCAGCTATCATTGGAATAAGATTTGATTTTATAATACCTGTTTTAACCGTTTGAGCTAAAATATTTGATATAGATGGCTTTGATACAGTGACAGCTGTATCTTGTGTTGCCTGATCTCGTTTTGTGTCACTACTCATTATATTATTTTTCATTCCTTTTCATAGCAAGAGCGCCACTATATTATACCAACAATTTGATTAAATTTCATCGTTGCCGATTTAATTTGTTTCTCTCTTTTAAAATAGCAAACAATACTTAAATCATACCAAAAATCTAGCTAAATATATATCAT
>DATMJF010000075.1:0-2686 GCA_035554455.1 Rummeliibacillus sp. | reverse complement strand
CTTTTTTAATAAATCTTTTAAAACCACAGACTATGCCTGTGTGTATATTTCCCTTCAAATTAATGGCTGTAATGAGCAATTTACATTACATTTACAAAACGATAATAATTTATAACATTAAATTTATATAACCTCAACATTCTAGCTTTATAGTGAGTAATGTAATAAATAAAACAATTCCTTTTGGAAGGCAATCTTTCTAATTGCTACTTTATTTGAGTTAGAACATTAGGAATTTTGATTTATAGAATTATTACCCAAGGTAGTGGTTTTTTGATTTCCTGGGCAATTTTTCTTCATGATTCCCTAAAAAGGCTGCTTTTCACGTAGTTTTAATCGGTTCTAATTGATTAATGACGGTTGTTGCGCCAGTTTCACTTTTACTTGTTTTGGCGCAGCACTTTATCTTGAAGATTATGCAAAAAAAAAATAAAATGACCGATTTATCAGAATGAATACTTCAAACTTAGCAGGAGTTCCTTCTATTGTATTTGGTTTACTTGGCTTAACAAAATTCGTTCGAAGTTTAGCATTAGGGAAAAGCGTATTAGCTGCAGGATTAACAATGAGCTTGCTAATTTTGCCGGTCATCATGGTTTCTACACAAGAAGCTATTCGTGCAGTACCAAATTATTTACGCGAAGCATCATATGAAATGGTGCAACAAAATGGCAAACCATTTTAAAAGTGGTTTTACCTTGTGAGGTTCCTGATATTTTAACCGGTTTTATTTTAGCATTATCAAGAGCGGTTGGTGAAACGGACCATTAGACGTAATAGGTATACCAGTTAATTCCAAAAACGCTATTAGTAGTAGGAGGAAATATAATGTTGAAAATTCAAGTAAAAGAAACTGATGAAAGTTCAGTGGAAGATTTAAAGGTACTTCAATCAGAAAAGAAAAAGACTGTTTACCAAACAAAAAATTTGAATCTATGGTACGGTGAGCAACAAGCATTAAAGGATATTAATCTTGATATTGTTGAAAATGATGTCACTGCTATAATTGGACCATCTGGTTGTGGTAAATCGACATATATAAAAACATTAAATCGCATGGTAGAACTTGTTCCAATTGTTCGCACTACTGGAGAAATCATATATCGTGACCGTAATATTCTAGATAAAAGCTATAGAGTAGAGGAATTACGCACGAAAGTAGGGATGGTTTTCCAAAAACCAAATCCATTTCCAAAATCAATCTATGACAATATAGCTTATGGACCTAGAATCCACGGTATTAAAAACAAAAAAGTATTAGATGAAATCGTTGAGAACAGTTTACGAGGAGCAGCTATTTGGGATGATGTAAAAGATCGTCTTAATCAAAGTGCGTACGGACTATCTGGTGGTCAACAACAACGTATTTGTATAGCTCGTTGTTTAGCTATCGAACCAGATGTTATTTTAATGGATGAACCAACATCAGCACTTGATCCTATTTCTACTTTAAAAGTGGAAGAACTTGTGCAAGAACTTAAACAAAACTATTCCATTATTATCGTAACGCACAATATGCAACAAGCTGCACGTATTTCTGATAAAACAGCATTCTTCTTAAATGGTGAAGTAATTGAATTTGATGATACAAATAAATTATTCTCAACACCATCAGATAAAAGAACGGAAGATTATATTTCTGGACGATTCGGATAAGGAGGAAACAGAATGACACCTCGTGAAAAATATGATAAAGATTTAATTCGTGTGCAAAATCTGTTAGTAGAACTTTGTGAACGTTCAATTCATGCATTTGAAAAATCACTAGAAGTACTATTTGGAAAAAATATTGATGGAGCTCTTGCCATTATCGAGCAAGATCGCTTTATCAATCGTCTAGAAGAACATCTGCACGATGAAATTATCTTATTAATTACAAAGCAACAACCAGTTGCAACAGACCTACGTCGTTTAGTTTCCATTATTAGAGCTGCTCAAGATATGGAGCGAATTGGTGATTACGCTGTTAATATTGGAAAAGAAACTATCCGAATAGGAAAGAATCCCAATCCTTATCCTGAAAAACAATTACGAGAAATGGGACATTTAACTATTACGATGCTAAAAGAAATGCTAGACGCATTTGTTCAAGAGGATATCGAGAAAGCAAAAGAAATTGCTCTTCGAGATGATCAAATTGACCGTTATTATGGCGAAACGATGACGGCAATCGAAAAAATGGCTTCAACTGAGAATGCGAGTGGTCAGGCAATTCAATTAGCATTAATTTGCAAATATATTGAAAGAGCAGCAGATCATGCAACAAACCTTGCTGAAGCATTATTCTTTATCGTACAAGGTAAACGATTTGCTTTAAATTCATAAAAAGGAGTTATCCAAAAGTTACTTTTGGGTAGCTTTTTTAATTTTAATGAATCAATATCATAATACATATTACTTTTGACTGAACTTTGTTTACTATATATCCTATGGAATGTAATGATGGAGCGAAAGACGGCGAGTCCTCGAAAATGCATTAGCATTTCCTTCGTGCGATGTTAATTCAGTGAGGTTCATTCATAGTCCTACGGGAAAAGCTTGAGCTGAAAGCCCCGCAGGAACGTAGAAAAGGACTGAAAAAGTAAAATTAGATGAAAATTTATTATACGAATCTTGTATTGTTATATTGGTTGATGTGGAATTAGCGAAGACTCCTGCGGGAAAGCGAGACAGGTGAGACCCCGCA
>DATMJF010000074.1:0-14064 GCA_035554455.1 Rummeliibacillus sp. | reverse complement strand
TGCAAATAACTTCGATGAACCGTTTTTTAGATAAACAAATTGAAACCTTTTTTATCATGACTCAGAACAAATATTCTTTTTTAAGTTCTAGTATAGTGAAGGAAGTTTCACAATATGGCGGAGATATTCATGACTTAGTTCCTGCTATTGTCGAAGAAGCATTGATAGAAAAATTTAAACAAAAATCTATTAAAAAATAATGAAAGGTTACCACGTATTAATGCGTGGTAACCTTTTTATATAAAGCGAAACTTCACACATAACCCTACTTTATAAAGATGGATATCTAAGTGAGTCTAATGAGAGATAAAAATTAACCAATATAAAAATGGTACCAATAATGTTTGGAATACTCTTGTATATACATAAGGTTTCATGGATATTCTTGCCTCTTTGGCAAGAACAGCAACTTGTAAATGAATACTTAAACCTTGCATTGATAAGATAGTAATCACTATCAGTTCTAACCACTTAGAATTTGCAAATAAGTTTTGTGAAGCGTCTAAGCCAGATGTCATTTCAAGAAGACTATAGAGTGAAAGCATAATGCTATTAGGTAATTGGTGGACAAAATGTAACAAAGTTTCAGTCAATACATAACTTATGGTTGTAAAAAAAATGACTGTAGCAGCTACTAGTAGAACTGTGGGTAAGCTATTTTTGATACTTTCAATAAGTGGTGATGTGACGGTATCTGGTTGTTGAGAAACAATCGGATGCGTATTTATTTTTCGGAATTTAAGAATAAAAATAGCGAGCATGACAATATTAACAAAATGGATTAATGCGAGCATATACCAGCCGCTATTGGGATTTTTTAGTATTTCAACACCAACGAAGCCAACAACAAAAAGAGGACTTGGAGCATGGCAAATTGCTAATAAAAGTGGCGCTTCTTTTTTTGTGACTTGCTGTTGTTTAGACAAAAAGCTAATAGTCGCTGCACCAGTAGGAAAGCCTCCTAATGCACTAAGAAAATAAACTTGTAAATAAAATTTCCATTTCGAATGCTGTGGTATACTGGAGACGTTTGATAATCGTAAAAGCCATTGAGTTAGTATCAGATATGGTAGTAAGTACGGAAATAAATGATCAATAAAGAGCTCCATACCTGTATCAGCACCTTCGTGGGCTAGTCCAGGTTGTAAAAGTAATAAAAGAATAAAAAGCCAGCATATCAATATATTGCTGTAGTGTAATACGATGAACATCATCCATTCTTATAATTTTATGAAAAAAAGAACAAGTGATAAACTAATTAAACAGTGTAAGCGAACAAATTTTCTAATGTAGCGTCATATGATATGACTAAAGTTGGTCGTTATTTTGGAGGTGTACCAAATGAATTTAAAAAGGTTTTTTGCATTAATTATTTTAACGGTGCTTATAATCCTAGGTTTTGTTTACCCGATGCATTATTATATTATGCAGCCAGGCGGTGCATATGATTTAGATAACTATGTAAAAGTTGAACATGCAGATGAGCCTAGTAAGGGAAAATTAAATATGATGACTGTCGCAATGTCTGTCGCTACCCCATTTACTTATGCTTTAGCTCATTTTAGTGATGAAAAAGAAATTTTGAAAACGAGCCAAATTAGAAGTCCAAATGAAAGTGATAAAGATTATAACAATCGCCAGCTTAAACTAATGTCAGATTCTCAATTTAATGCAAAATATGTTGCTTATAAAAAAGCGGGTCTCGACTATAAAGTTCATTACAATGGAGTGTATGTTTACTATGTAGTTGAAAAAGGTGCTGCAGATGGGATTCTAAATACTGGCGATGAAGTCATCGGTATTGATGGAAAAGAAGTTCTTAATCATACAGAACTTGTGAAATATTTAGAAACAAAGAAAATGGGCGATCAAGTAAAAGTTAAAATTAAACGCGATGATAAAATAATGGAGAAATCAATTACACTTAAAAAGATTCCTGGAGCACAAGGAAAGATTGGTCTAGGTATATCATTTGCAGATAGTACTTCGATTACAACAAACCCTAAAGTTGTCATAAATGCAGAAGATATTGGTGGACCATCAGCTGGATTAATGTTCACTCTAGAAATCATTGATCAACTAACAAAAGGTGATTTAACAAAAGGTTACAATATTGCAGGGACAGGTGAAATGCTTGAAACTGGTGAAGTTGGTCGGATTGGTGGAATCGATAAAAAAGTAATTGCTGCAAATGATGCAGGCGTTGAAATTTTCTTTGCACCAAATGATACATTACCGGAAATTGTGAAAAAGAAGAATCCAGGAATCCAATCTAATTACCAAGAAGCTGTAAAAGAAGCAAAAAAAATAGGTACGAAAATGAAAATCGTACCCGTTAAAAATGTAGATGATGCTTTAAATTATTTAGAAAAGCTTCCAGAAAAGAAATAATCAATATCGAATGGGCGGGATTTTATAATCCATGCCCATTTTATTTTTTCCAAGAGTTAGCATATATAAATCTGTTGCATGAATATCTTGTAATAACATCGAATCAGTGGAGCTTGCAACGCGACTTATAATTGGTAAAGTAAAAAGTTTTTTTCGTTCAGATAAATAACGTTGCCCATTTTGGGTCATACCAAGTAAGCGAATATAGCTAGGAAGATTCGACGATTTTAGTTGTTGCCATGTAAAGTTAGTAAAAATATGTGTAATCATGCGTTGTATTCTTGTCCAAGTATAACGTTTAGATTTTACTTTTTGCATAAAGCTATTAAAATCTTGGCATTCCTTCGCAGCTTGTATGATCAAAAATTCTATCCCTTCAGTAACTTCTGCGTATGATGCAATTTGTTCCGGTGTTAGACGTAGAATGGAAAATCTCAGATATGGCCAAAAAAGTTCCCAACTCGCGAAATGGTGATATTCTTTGTGCCAATCTGTTAATTCACTGTAAGACGTCTCCGGTAAAAAAGAAGTGACATTTTGTATGGATTGTTGTTCTTGAATGGCTTGGCGAATGCCTGTTGCACTAGCAATTGTCGTACCATCCTGTATTGCATCATGGTACCCTGCTTGTATACGTTGAATCGTAATGGGTTTTACATGTGTATGATATTTTTGGGCAGTTTCTACGTAATGATAGCCAAGAATATTATTAGGCTTTGTTAAATCAGCGTATGTATGCCCGCTATTTGGGATAAGCTGTTGATAGGCTGTATTTAAAGCTTGAGGATAGCTTAAACCGGTTTTAACTAATTTCTTAATATTTTCTTGAAAAGCACCGTTCCCGTCCTCTAAAAGGCTATAAGTATGCAAAAACGGTGCAATATCTCCTTGTTCACTTCCGAAAGATAAAAAATCACATTGTAAGGCTTCTAGTAATAGGACACCACCCTTAGCAAAATCGCTTGCTTGAGCCGTAGCATAAACATATGGCAGTTCAATGACTAAATCCGCGCCGCTTGCAAGTGCCATTTTCGTTCTAGCCCATTTATCAACAAATGCTGGCTCACCCCGCTGCAAAAAATGACCACTCATTACTGCAATAATTACATCTGCATCTGTATGTTCTCGTGATTGTTTGATATGATAGAGATGTCCGTTATGAAATGGATTGTATTCGACAATTACACCAGTTGCAATCAAATCTTCACCCCGTTTATACTTAGTAATATGATTATACGAGGACTTTTGGCTAGTGACAAGAAAATATCTTGACATCTATAAATTAGCATTATATAATCAACTTTGTTGTCTTGAGGTGATAAACGTATGAAATGGGCAATCCCACAATTATCTAAATATCGCCAAAACGGGATGCCAATTGACGAAATTGTTCAATTGGACGGACTTATGCGTCGTAATACGGACATTCGCCGTAGTACACCCGTTCATGTAAAAGGATTCTGCACATTTGGTGCAGGTCAAATGAACTGTCATTTCCAATTGACAGGCACACTTACACTT
This sequence comes from Rummeliibacillus sp., assembly GCA_035554455.1. GTDB lineage: Bacteria > Bacillota > Bacilli > Bacillales_A > Planococcaceae > Rummeliibacillus. The sequence goes on along the minus strand of DATMJF010000074.1, from coordinate 10,152 downwards.
CCTTGTTCACGAACTTGGGAAGATGTCGAGTTCCCTTTTGATATTGAATCAGATGAAGTTTTTAGCTGGTCTGACGAAGTAAATGCAGATGAATATGATAATGTTCATCCTGTTGAAGGGGAAGTAATCGATGTTGACCCTGTATTAGAAGAACTAATTTTATTAGAAATTCCATTACAAGTGTTCAAAGAAGGTGCTGAAAATCCAGCTCCAAATAATAATTCCAGTTGGTCTTATTTAACGGAAGATGAATTTTTAAGTCAAAAAGAAAAAGACGCACAAAAAACGGATCCAAGACTGGCTGCATTAGCTAAGTATTTTGATCAAACAGACGAATAACCGATCTGTAAGGAGGTGCCATCAATGGCTGTACCATTTAGAAGAACTTCTAAAACTGCGAAACGTCAACGTCGCACACATTTTAAACTAGCTGTACCAGGTATGGTTGCTTGCCCAAACTGTGGTGAACTTAAATTGTCTCACCATGTATGTAAAGCATGTGGACAATACAAAGGTAAAGAAGTTGTGAGCAAATAATTCAGTATTTGTTCTAAAAAAGACTACTAGAGAGACCATGGCTCTCAAGTGGTCTTTTTTTTATTTGGCGAAGTTAAAAAACGCTGTTCATGTTGTTTGAAAAACGAGATGGTGCATTTGCTCCTTAGAAAGTGTTTTCTGCGACGAGTAATCGCAGGAGCATGACACTCGCATTGTTGGCTTATGCGGAACGTGCGGTTACTTCAACTGTGTAAAAAACATCAGTAAAGTTTAATAGAGCCTAAGCCTTTTATATATATGATAAAGCTAAATATATTTAAATGTGCTTTTTATGGTAAAATAATTGATAATTTCTAATTATTAAGCAAAGGGGATATTATTATGGCTTATTATTTTTCAGAACAAGATGGTGTATTAACATTTACGATTAATCGACCTGAAAAACGTAACGCGATTAATGATGAAGTGATGGAAGGATTTAAAGAAGTTATTACATACGTACATGATCATAAATCTGTACGTTTTTTAGTAGTTACAGGTGAAGGGGATAGAGCTTTTTGCTCCGGTGGGGACTTATCAGAATTTCATAATCTCTTTACGGAAGAACAAGCTTTTGGAATGCTAAGCAAAATGGCGGAAATTTTATATGAACTTGCAACATTACCAGTCCCTACAATTGCACTCATTAATGGTGCTGCAGTTGGTGGAGGCTGCGAAATAGCTACTGCATGCGATTTCCGATTAGTTAAAAAAGAAGCAAAATGTGGCTTTATACAAGGAACATTAGGTATTACTTCCGGATGGGGTGGAGGAACATACTTATTTGAAAGAGGTTTACGCCATGATCGAGCACTGAAAATGTTAGTAGATGCAAAAGTATAACCAGCAGATTTACTTTACGAAATTGGCTTTGCTATGCGTGTTTTTGAAAATGATAAAGAACAAGCTTTAGCTGAATTTATAGCAGATATGAAGAAAATCCATCCTAATGTCCACAAGGCATATAAAGAAATGGAGTTACGGAAATGGCGTGAACGTCATTTGTTTGACCGTGTTATGGATGAAGTCAAAACATGTGCAAAATTATGGGAAGGCGAAGAACACCATAAAGCTGTAAAACAGTTTCTATCAAAAACAAAATAACTTCTAAACTTGAAAATCTCGCATATAGTAGTAAAAAATGCGAGGTGAGATGTATGGAATTAAAAAAGAGAAAAGATCAATGGCTTCAGCAAGATGATGACCGCCTAGCACAAATTGTGTTACAGGCAGTCAGTGAAGGACGCTCGCAATTAGCAGGCTTTCAAGAGGCAGCGGAAGCTTTAGGTAGGACAAAACAAGCATGTGGATTTAGATGGAATAAAACATTACGTAAAATTCATGAAAAGGAATTAGATAATGCAAAGTCTCAGCCCAAACAAATGATGAGAACGCATTTAAAGCAAGCGTTAACAAGTTTTGATCAATTATCAGAGGCTTATTTTGAGTTGAAAGATGACTATGATCAACTTCAACATAATTATTCGGAATTGCTTCAATGGGTTGAGACGGGTACACAATTATTAAAAAAGGAAACATCTGAATAGATGTTTCCTTTTTTCTTGAAGTAATATATTTTTCTACCCTAATACTCGAATTTTATAAGGATTAGATTAGTTAGAGTCCAAGCAAAATATTAACACCATATCGAAAACATCCAGTATATCCAGTATAATAATGATAGCCGCAAGGTCCGCCGATTAAGGTGGATCTTTTTTAGGGTTAAGTATAAAGAAGAGGTGTGCAAATGCATTTTGTTATCGTTGGTGGAGGAGCCGTTGGACTTGTTATCGCTAATTCTCTCGCGCAATTTGGACATTCAGTAGAATTGCTTGTTCATTCAGAAAAACAGCGATTAGCTATTCAAAATGAAGGAGTAACATTTACGAATTGTTATGGTGAAAAAAGTGTCCGGAAATTTGTTGTGAGTACAAATGCTACAGATTTACAACAACAAGCCATCTGGATTATTGCAGTAAAATATCACCATCTTAATGAGTTAACCCCATTATTTAATCAGTTACCAGAAGATACAGAGCTATTATTTATCCAAAATGGCATTCGGCATATAGAGTTTGCAAAAAATCTTAAACAGCATACGATTTTAATGGGATCTGTGGAATTTGGGGCAGAAAAAGTTGATAACCACAGTGTAATACATCGTGGTATTGGTGCTTTGAAAATAGCAAATTACAGAGGTCAACAATCCAATGTTGAAAAGTATTCATTACTAGCATCAAATGAGGTTCCTGTTGCTTTAATGAGTGATTACAGTAAAATGTTATTACGAAAAGCACTATTGAATTGCTTTGTGAATACGCTAACCACTATACTAAGAGTGAAAAATGGTGCGCTGATTGAGTATCCATCTAGCGAAAAAATACTGCAACAATTATATCAAGAAGTAATGATCGCTTTTCCTGAACAAAAATCTGAGCTTTCATTTGAGGATGTAGCAAATGTATGTAAAAATACCGCGCAAAATACTTCTTCAATGTTTGCGGATTATTTGAATGGAAGAATAATGGAGATTGATACGATTATAGGTGGCATCATCGAATTAGCTCAAGAAAGAGGCTATGCAGTCCCTATGCTATCAACTTGTTATTCATTATTACAGGCGATGCAAGAAGGTGGTGTAAGAAATTGATGGCGATTTTATCCGTTATATTGGATATTTTCGTGTTATGCCCGTTTCTTATTTTAGGAATACTATATCTAATGTTAAAAAAGTTCACCAAAAAATCAGTGAATCACTTTAGCAAAGCAGCAGACATAACAACTATAATATTGTTTTTTTCAATACCCGCAACCGTAAAATTTTTTTGGTCCTTTGATATAGGTTTTACGGTCTTAATTATTGCAATACTAATTGCGATGGTGTTTACAGTAATTGAATGGAGAACAAAGAAAGAAATTGAGTTAATGTCTTTATTTCGTAAAATATGGCGTTTTCTATTTTTAGTTCTATCATTAACATACATTGCAGTATTACTTGTGGCAATCGTTCAAAAAATAATAATTCTTCTATCCGTTTGAGCGTATTTTTTCATATAAACGTAAGGTAAATGCTATACTTCAATATAGTTAATTATCATAGAGGAGTTTACAATATTATGAAATTGGAGCAAATTGAGATTCCTATAACGAATCCTTTACTAGACGATTATCGTAATGAGAAATCGTCTATATTATCATTTTTTCATTATCCAAATAGAGCAGAATCATTTTCACAACGTTTAGAGGATCTACATAATCATCCTATTCGTCGTGGGCAATTAGTGGCAATTATTCGTGATTTTATGGAGCCTTTTGAAATCTCGAGTAAGGCAGAAGAACATTTAAAAGAATTAGAGGATAATGCGGTAGTCATTGTTGGAGGGCAACAATCTGGATTGCTAACTGGCCCTTTATACTCTGTTCATAAAGCAATTTCAGTTATTTTGTTAGCAAAAGAGCAACGCGAAAATCTAGGAGTACCAGTTGTACCTGTTTTCTGGATTGCTGGAGAAGATCATGATATTGATGAGATTAATCATACATTCACATCAGTAAATGGACGTTTAGAAAAACATATTTATAGTGAACGTTCGAAAAAGAAAACGATGGCATCTACTACAGAATTAGATGTTGAGACGACTCGTAATTTCATCAACGAGACTTTTAAACAGTATGGTGAGACAGCTTATACAGAAAACTTATTAGCAAACATTGACGCTATACTACAAAAGAGCACAACGTACACAGATTTCTTTGTCCAACTAATGAATTGGTTGTTTAAAGAAGAGGGTTTATTATTTATCGATGCTGCTAATCCAAAATTACGTGAATATGAAGCGCCTTATTTTGAAAAACTAGTTCAACATTCAGAAACAATTGCAGATGTCGTAACAATTCGAGAAGCAGATCTTGCTGAATTTGGATATGGTACTCCAATCGGTGCGACTAAAGAAGCTGCTAATCTTTTCTATGTAAAAGATGGTGAACGTTTCTTATTAGAGCGCCATGATGGTAAATTTATTAATCATATGGCAAATGTTCAATTTACAAAAAGTGAAATGTTAAAACTAGCAAAAGAAAATCCAAACTGTTTAAGTAATAATGTTGTCACTCGACCATTAATGCAAGATATGGTATTCCCTGTACTTGCATTTGTCGGAGGTCCGGGTGAACTAGCATATTGGTCTACTCTAAAAGAAGCATTCGAAACATTAAATATGAAAGTGCCAGTTTTTGTACCTCGCATGAATATGACAATTGTCGATCGACAAGTACAGCCGATACTTGATGAGTTGCAAATTTCTGTAGCTGATGCCCTTGCAGGAAAAACAGCCACTTTAAAATCTTCGTTTGAAGATGAAATATATGATGCCGGTGCAAAAGATGTAATTGAACAAACAAAACAACTACTGCAATCACAATATGATGGATTACAAGATCATTTACGCAACAACAATATCCATTTGGACAAATTAGTTGATAAAAACTTATCGATCCATGAATTACAACTTGATTTTCTAATGCGTAAGATTGAACAAGAAATCTTGTTAAAACATGATGTAGAATTAAGAAAATATCGAACGATTGAAGATCGCTTACTACCAGGTGGTGGTTTACAAGAAAGAACATTCAATCCATTCCAGTTTATAAACGAATATGGTGAAGACCTAGTGAAAGATATGATGGAACTACCATTCTCAATAAATGGAAAGCATAATGTAATCTTTTTGTAACGATCGAAGTAGTAAAAGAGAATTGATTTTGATGAATTCTTAAATGAATAGGCTCCGTTATATATAATGTTGTTGATTTTTTAATATATTCTACTTGAGCGAAAGGCGGCGACTCCTGCGGGAAAACGTCTGCCTGTAGCAGAACTGATGAAATATCAACAGTAGAATTAAACAAAGCCAATGAATAAAACAAAAAAATAGCGAAAATCAAAAGGTTATCTCACTGAGATAACCTTTTTGTGTGAGAAAAGTAATAGCGTGACTCGTTTATAGAAAAAAGGAATCTACATAATGTGAGCTCATGGCATAAATTATCTATTAATATTTGAAAATGTAGACATGAATAAGATATTAAGTACAATTTACACATTTTTAAAATTTGCCATGAATTAGTGGTGGAATGTGGGGGAATGTGGTAATCTATTTTCATATAGTGGGGTGAGTACCATGTTCATGGGGGAATATCAACATAACATTGATGCAAAAGGCCGCTTAATCATACCAGCAAAATTTAGAGAACATTTCGCAGAAGGTTTTGTCATCACTCGAGGATTGGATCAATGTTTGTTTGGGTATCCTATTGAAGAGTGGAGGAAACTCGAAGAAAAGTTGAAAAAGTTGCCTGTTACGAAAAAGGATGCACGTGCATTTACGAGATTCTTCTTTTCAGGTGCAACAGAGGTAGAAATCGATAAGCAAGGCCGTATTAACATTCCCATGAATTTACTCTCATATGCCCATGTAGAAAAAGAATGCGTCATTCTCGGCGTGTCCAACAGAATTGAGATTTGGGCACAGCAATCTTGGCAAGCATACTTTGCAGAATCTGAGGATTCGTTTAACGAGATTGCTGAGAATATGATTGACTTTGATATATAACAACAAAGAGGAGGATTTCAGTTGTTCAATCATACGACCGTATTACTGAAAGAAACCGTTGATGGATTGAACATTCGTCCTGACGGTATTTATGTGGACTGTACTTTAGGCGGTGCAGGACATAGCGAGTACCTCGTTAGCCAATTATCTAATGAAGGACGCCTCATCTGTTTTGATCAAGATTTATCTGCAATTGACAACGCAAAAGTTCGTTTAGCTCCTTATATCGATCGTGTAACGTTTGTCCATTCAAACTTCCGCTATTTGAAAGAAGAACTAGCCAATTTAGGAATTTCTAAAGTAGATGGAGTTTTATACGATTTAGGGGTTTCGTCGCCACAGCTCGATAATGCTGAAAGAGGTTTTAGTTATCATCAAGATGCACCACTTGATATGCGAATGGATACAACGGCAGAACTTACTGCCTATCATGTTGTCAACGAGTGGGATTACAATGATTTAGTTAGAATTTTTTACCGTTATGGAGAAGAGAAATTTTCAAAACAAATTGCACGTAAAATCGAAGAGGCACGAAAAAAAGAACCAATTCGTACAACAGGTGAATTAGTAGATCTAATCAAGGAAGGAATTCCAGCAGCAGCAAGACGCAAAGGGGGACATCCTGCAAAACGTGTTTTCCAAGCAATTCGCATTGCTGTTAATGATGAGTTAGGAGCAGCTGAAGAGTCTTTGCAACAAGCGATTGATGTGATTAATGTGGGTGGACGAGTAAGTGTAATTACATTCCATTCTCTTGAAGATCGTTTATGTAAAACAATTTTCAAAGAAGTTTCATCATTACCTGAATTACCACCTGGCTTACCTGTAGTTCCAGAAGAATTAGCACCAGCTATAAAACTTGTCACAAGAAAACCGATATTACCAACAGATGAAGAACTAGAAGTAAATAACCGTGCAAGATCTGCAAAACTACGCATTGCTGAAAGAATCAAAGACTAAGAGGAGTTGATAACATGGCACTACTTGATCAGAAGGAACATCATATATATATTCAGCAACCAGTTGCTCCTGAAGGGCTTGTCCCGAAACCTGCGAAAAAACCTTTCAAGAGTATAGTTACAAAAACAGAAAAAGTTCTGATGATTGCAATGGTTGCAGCGATTGCGGTGATTGCTGTAATGAATTTAAACATTCAATCTTCGATCAATAGCACTTCAGTTGAAATTCAAAAGACTGAAATGAATATAGATGAAGTGAAAAAACAAAACTCAGAATTGTCTATGGAAGTAAGTGAACTTTCAACATATGATCGTATTTGGAAAAAAGCAAAAGCTTTGGGCTTAAAACTCAACGAAAATAACGTGAAAGTAGTGTCAGGACAATGAAAAAGAGTAAGTTTCAATGGGGAGCCTCCACGATGCTAATCATCTATGGGCTCCTATTTTTTTTAATGTTTTTTAGAATTTTCTTTATTCAAGTAACAGGACAAGCAGAAGGTCAGAAGTTGGCTGCAAAAGCAACTGCTAGATACGAAAAAACAAAAACAATTACAGCAAATCGAGGAAATATTTTAGATAGACAAGGGCAAGTAATTGCTAAAGATGGTATTAGCTACCGCTTAGTTGCTGTTGTCAATCCCAAAGCATCCAAAGGCACGAACAAAGTGATGCATGTTGAAAATCCCAAAAAAACAGCTGCTGTTTTAGCAAAATATATTAATATGGATGAAGATGAAATATATAAAAGGCTAACCCCAGAAAAGAAGGACACTTATCAAGTAGAGTTTGGTTCAGCAGGTCGTGATATTAGTCATGCAACAATGAAAGAAATTGCAAAAGAGCAACTTCCAGGAATTATCTTCATGGAAGATAAAAAAAGATTTTATCCTAACGGTACTTTTGCATCCAATCTAATTGGAATAGCTCGGAAAGAAAATAATGACAATCCACAAGCTCCTACAGTGGGGAAAATGGGTTTAGAGGCTATTTATAATAAAGAGTTATCAGGTGTTAATGGTAGTGTAAACTATAAAAGTGACTTATTTGGATATCTATTGCCGAATAGTAAGGAAATGGTCCAACCTGCTAAAGATGGCGATAATGTTTATCTAACGATTGATAAGACAATTCAAAATTTCTTAGAAGATTCTATGAGCAAGGTATATAAGCAATATAATCCTGAATCGATGGTTGCTGTTGTAGCAAACCCTAAAACAGGTGAAATATTAGCAGTCTCTCAACGTCCAACTTTTAATCCTCAGACGGGTGAAGGGTTAGATAACAGTTGGATTAACAAAATGACTGAAACGACTCTTGAACCGGGTTCGACGATGAAGACATTTACACTTGCAACTGCAATTCAAGAAGGTAAATGGAATCCGAATGACACGTTCCAATCGGGTCAATATACAGTGTACGATCGTACGATTCGAGATGCTAACCAAGTAGGATGGGGCAGAATTACATATTTAGAAGGGATTCAACGTTCCTCAAACGTTGGGATGGCTAACCTGTTGAAGAAAATTGGTGATGATACATTCATTCAATACATGAAAAAATTTGGCTTCGGCCAAAAAACAGGTATTGATTTACCAAACGAAGCAACAGGGAAGATTTTAGATGAATATCCAATTAACCGAGTAACAACTACGTATGGTCAAGGATCTACAGTGACACCAATTCAATTAATTCAGGCAGAAACGGCAATTGCTAATGACGGTAAAATGATGCAACCTTATGTAATTGATAAAGTTGTTGACCCGAACACAGGTAAAATTGTTAAAGAACATAAGCCGGTTGTAAAGGGAAATCCTATTTCAGCGGAAACAGCTAAGCAAGTAAGGGATACGTTAGCAACAACCGTTACTTCAGAAAAAGGTACAGCACAAAAATTTGCAAGTAAGGAATACGAAGTAGCAGGTAAAACAGGTACGGCGCAAATTCCTAAACCAAATGGAGGCTACTATTGGGGGAAGAATAATTTCCTATATTCATTTTTAGGTATGGCTCCTGCTAAAGATCCAAAGTTAATCATGTATGTTGCTGTGGAAAAGCCACATTTAGCTGGAACAGAAGTAGGTTCAGAGCCGACGTCAAAAGTATTTAATACAGTGATGGAAAGTAGTTTAAAATATTTGAACATCAAGCCGACCAAGTCCACTACTACAAAATCTATTTTAATGGAAGATGTTGTAGGACAAGAATCAGACAACGTCATTACAAATCTAGAATCTAAAAGTATCCAAACAGTACTAATTGGATCTAAAGGTAAAATAACGGATCAATATCCGAAAAAAGGCCAATCAGTATTAGCAAAAAGTCATGCGTTTGTCAAAACATCAGGTAATATCCAAATTCCAGATTTTAAAGGGTGGTCATTACGTGATATATTAACGTACCAATCTTTATCAGGTATTGAGATCGACGTAAAAGGCGATGGATACGTACAAAAGCAAAATATAAATGCTGGTACAGTATATGATGGCAATAAAAAATTAGTACTGACATTGGAAAAGCCACAAGAACAATACAAGTAGTTTCAAAAGAATATTATAGATAAAGCATAGTCACCTTTTTGCAATCATATTTTGAATGTAAAAAGGTGTGATTTGTCTAACAATGTGGGTAACTAAACAAGCAAGTGTGAGATTAAAATTTGTGTTGATGATTTTTATCTGTTTAGGTTTTTTGCTTATTGGAAAATTGATTGCCGTTCAATTTATACAACATGAGTTTTTAACAAAAAAGGCCGAAGAGAATTGGGACCGTGAAGTGCCAATGAAGAGTTTACGAGGAGGTATTATTGATCGAAATGGCAAACTTTTAGTAGGAAATAAATTGGCACCTACACTCTATTTTATGCCTGCTCAAAACAAAGAACCTGAAAAAGTTGCAGCACAATTGGCACCTATCTTACAAATGAAAGAAAAAGATTTAGAAGAAAAGCTAAAGAAACCTGGTTTCATCGTAAAAATTGCGCCACAAGGTAAGAACATTACTTATGAGTTAGCTGAAAAAATACAACAACTGCAAATCCCAGGACT
>DATMJF010000073.1:0-9089 GCA_035554455.1 Rummeliibacillus sp. | reverse complement strand
AGAGTGTGGAAAATCCCTAATAGTAGATAAATAAGGCGTTATCTATTTAGCAAAAGAATGGTATTTAATGAGCCGACCAAAAGCTATTAGCAAAATTAAAATTTATAAAAAATAGCCCTTTAAAGTGCTATTTTTTATATTTAATTTCTATAAACACCACATTAATAAAAACTCCAACAAACAATACAATAAATAAATAATTAGGTAACTCAAAGAAATTAATTAAAACTAAAAATAAAATACATATTACCAAAAGCCCACATAATTAGTTAATTTACTCTTATATTTAAAAATACTCATAAAACAATCCCTCTCAATTCTTAAATACATAATAATTTTTCAAATTCCAATTCCACTGAGCAACAACTTCTTTTGTCATTTTAACGGTGACTTACAAAACCATGCTTTTGCTAACTTCATTCGTCCTTTTGCGTAATATCAAACTCTAAAATTTCTCCACACGTGGATACACGTTCCACACTTTTTCAATTCAAACCAAACAAATTTATGCTTAATCAACTTCTTTGAGGAAATCTTGCATATATTGTATTACAAAATTAAAAGGAGGGGTTATGATAGTGAAACAAGGAAATGCAACACCTGAACAAATTGAAATTCTAAGGGAGATTGGAAAGCATCCAGATGGAACAGCACCTGGAATAATTTATAAGCATTTCGATTCACAGACATGGGAAGTTTTAAGAAGAGCAGAACGTAACAATCCTGAAGATTTCAGTTCGGGTCAAGTATTTCAATTGTTATGTAAATTGGTGACAGATCCGAAAATTTTCGAAAAAGTGGCAGAATCAAAAAAACATAAACGAGTCACTTCACTGCCTACCAATATACCCGAAAACGAGTTGGATCAAATTATTGAAGATGCGATTATTACCATGAACGAAGAAATCCAAAGTACAATTGAAGATATTAGTCAAAAAGTATTCAATGAAGTAAAAAATAAAATAAATAACGCCATATCAAATAAATAAAATTTACAACTCGAATAATATGTCTCCAAATTTCTCGCAAAAGTAGAAATTTCCACTTTTGCGAGATTAATATTACTGGTCTTCCAACCTCAACTTTTTTCTTTGCTTTAGTAGAAGGTGATACGTTGTTTATTTCTTTTAAAGATGTAGTTAACCCTAAAGCTACAAAAGCTTGTCCAAGCAATGTAGGAAAATTAGGTGTTTGAGGATAATTGGCTCACAATTTTATCAGTACGTGATTTGCTACTGCCTCAAGTAAATCTTTACTCGTCCCAGCAACTAATAAAGTCGTTTAAAATCTAAGTTTTATTCAACAATAGCACCCTTTATTGCAATAACACATTATATTAATGCAGGGGGTGGCACCCATTTTCCTACACGTTCAAAGTATGGATAAAAGGTGTTAGGATTAATGCCCAGATAACTGTAAGGATGGCAGTTATAATGAAGGATACACTGGAGGTTGTTCCCTCTTTTTCCCCGATTTTAAACGCTTTTGCGGTCCCAAGTGCCTGTGCACCCAAACCATACACCATGCCGATGGACAATGGATGCTTAATGGAAAAGTACTTCATTATAAATGGTCCTATGAATACACCTACAAAACATGTCAACATACTAAAAAGAACGGTTAGGCTAGGAGTCCCTCCAATGGATTCAGACAAACTAACAGCAATTGGAATGGTGACAATGCGAGGAATAATACTGAGCATATAACCCTTTCCCATTGCAAGTAAGTAAGTACATAAAATGCCGGAAACAACAGCAATCAAGGAACCGGCGACAAGACTACATACAATCACACGCCAATTTTTCACCAGAAACGACCAGTTTTGATACAATGGAAGGGCAAATGCAACGGTTACTACATCTAACATTTCATTTAGTGGTAAAGTGCCATTTGCATATTCTTTGTATGGTATATGCATTATCAAAAGGAGAATAATGAGCATAACAGGAGTGAGAATAATTGGTGAAAATAACAATCCTGGCTTTTTCCGACTGACTTTTTTCGCCAAAAGATAAAAAAGGACAGTGAAAATTACATAAAAAATCTTGGAAACCATCTCCTAGATTCACCGCCATTTCTTTCTAACATCCTTTTGGAGATGACACCTGTTGCTATCATCATAAGTGCTGTACCACTAACAATAATGAATAAAATACCTAGGCCTTTGATGCCGAATAGCCATGAATATTGCATAAATCCAACGACGGCCGGTATGAAAAATAACAACATTTCGGAAATAAGAAGCGTAGCCCCAGCTTGCACCCAATTTAATTTAATCACGCCTGAATGAAGACCGAAGAATAATAAAATAATCCCGACAATACTTCCTGGAATAGGTACATGAAGAATAGAGACAATGCTTTTGCCAATCCAGGTAAATGCAATAATAACCCCAATTTGCAATATAATCGTTAAGCCCTTTTTCAAGAGCAACACCTCCGAAATAGAACAATATTTAATATAGATCATTCTACTTGGAGAATTATGATTCGTATAATATATAAAAACTATCAAAACTATTCCATGAAGTTATAGTTTAGGTTTTCCTTCCTGAATATAAGTAATGAACTCCCGAACAGCATAGGAAAGATACTTATTCTTTTTATAAATCAATGCCAATTCCCAATCAACCTGAGGTGAAGTAAAAGCAACAATAGAAACCTGATTCTTAAATCGGTTTGCTACCGACTTAGGAACGATAGATATCCCAAATTGTGCTGCTACCATCTCTCCAACGATATCCCAAAAGGAACTTTTGTAGACTAAATTAGGTTCAAATCCCGATTGCAAACAGGCCTTCATTACCACATCATGCAGAACATATTCCTCGGTAAAAAGAATAAAGGCTTCTTCCTTTAAATCGGATAAAAATACTGATTTTCTTTCCGACAGCCAATGATCCCTGTCAACAATAGCAACTAGTTCTTCTTTTAATAAGGGGATGGATCCAAACACTTCAGAGTCAACTGGTAATACGGTAATACCCACATCCACTTCCCCTTGTACTACCTTTCGTTCTAGTTGCTTCCCGCTAAATTCGACCATTTGCATATCAATTTGCGGATAACCCTTTTTAAAATCAGCAAGAACGTTCGGAAATAACATTACCCCCAAAGTCGGCATTAATCCCATTTTGATGGTTCCCTTTTTTACATGAACGACTTCGTTTACTGAAGAATGGATATCTTCTATCATCTGCAAAACTTTCAATGCTTGATCATAAACAATCTTCCCCGCATCTGTCATCTCCACTTTTCTCTCCGAACGATCTAGCAACGGTACTTGAAGCTCCACTTCCAGGCTTTTTATCATCTTACTGATGGAAGGCTGAGATACATGCAGGCTCTCAGATGCCTTTGTAAAATTCTTTTGTTTGGCTACTTCTACAAAATATTTAAGATGTTGAATATCCATTTTAAAACTCCCCAGTACTATAATAATAATTCCTTCCCACCATACTTAAAGGTTTCATATTTTTATTTAAACCTTCTAATTTATTATATTTTATCGTGTTCGTTTATACATAATTGGGAATATGGCGGAGATATGCTTATAGTCGATTCACGGTTTAACGGAAATTGTTCTCTAATATCAGATACACTATTTTCCCATACCATTAGTAGAAAATAATCTCTTTCTAGTTTAGTTAACAATTCATGTTGTCTATTGGTTTTCCATCCTTTTAAGCGTGAAACATTCCCATTTGAAGGTACATCCTGTATTTTTAACCATGGAATATAATCTGCTAATTCCCCTTGACCTCTACCTTCTTTTAAATATCGTGCAATTTTATTTTCAGACCAACTGTTTTTTCTTTTAGACATTCTAAACTCCATATTAGATTATAAATTAAAAAAAACCGTATTTAAGAGTTATCCTCCTAAATACGATTTTATTTAACCTAATTTTAGTATACCTTATTATTGTCGAGTATATGTTTTTATTGTCATACTACATAGCTAACTGTTCTCACTAATCAGTTAGCTGTTTGAGTACTAATTAGTAATCATCTTTGAAAGGTTTATCTCCTTCTCACATATAACACCTTAAACCACTGATTCACTAAAAACGGGATAAAGGATAATACATAAATATAACCTAATTGAAGTCCACTAAGTTTCGCTACTTCAAACACACCCGTGAGCCATGGCATAAATAATACTAAATGTAAGCACACAACCCCTATTATAAATGCTAGCCAAGTATATTTATTTGAAAATACACCAATTGTGAAGATAGATTCTTTCGATCTGGAGTTGAAGCCGTGTACTAATCTTGACAAGCATAGTGTTGTAAAGGCCATGGTGGTTGCTGTTGTCGTATCGCCCGTTGCCAATCCCATTCGAAAAGCAATGATTGTAGAGATGGCAATTAATAAACCTTCGAGAAACACTTGGGTCGTAAATTTTTTATTTAGTAAAGGCATGTGAATATTTCTTGGCTTGTCCTTCATGATTTTTTTACTATGTGGCTCTAATCCTATGGCAATCGCCGGCAAACTATCCGTTAGTAAGTTAATAAATAATAGATGCACCGGTGCAAAAGGTACTGGTAGACCGAATACAGTTGCATATAGAACAACAAAAATCGCACCTGCATTCCCCGATAATAAGAACATGATGGCGTTTTTAATATTCGCATATAGGCTTCTTCCATTAGAAATCGCTTTGACAATTGTAGAGAAATTATCATCTGTTAAGACCATAGAGGATGCATCTTTTGCTACCTCCGTGCCGGTGATTCCCATCGCCACACCGATATCGGCTTGTTTTAAGGCAGGTCCATCATTGACACCATCACCCGTCATCGCTACGACATTTCCTTTTTCCTGCCATGCTTTCACAATACGTAACTTATGCTCTGGTGATACGCGAGCGTAGACAGAGATATCTTGAACCTTTTCTTGGAGTTGTTCATCCGTTAATTCTTCAATTTCATATCCTTCGATGGCTTCGGATGAATTTTTTAAAATACCGATTTGTTTAGCTATTGCAGTTGCAGTAATTTTGTGGTCACCAGTAATCATCACTGGTTTTATACCCGCTTTTATACAGCTTGCAACTGCTGCCCTTGACTCCTCTCTTGGAGGGTCCATCATTGCTATTAAACCAACAAAGATTAGATCTTTTTCATCGTCTACATCGATTTTTCGTTTTCCTATGTTTTTGTAGGCGATTGCTAATACGCGTAAACCGTTCATCGAAAAGTTACGATTTACATTTTCAATTTTTTTACGATGTTCTTCCGTAAAATCACTGATTCCAGTAGATGTCTCGATTTTTACGATTTTAGCTAAAAGAACATCTAATGCTCCTTTTGTAATCATCACATTTTGCTGATTGATACGATTCAATGTACTCATCAGCTTTCGATCTGAATCAAAAGGAATTTCAGCAATTCTTGGATTGTGTTCTCTAACGGCTAATTCGTTAAGTTGATACGCCCTGCCTAATTTGACAAGTGCCATTTCTGTAGGGTCACCAATTTCTTTTTGATCGCTTGTCACAGCATTATTACATAATAATGCCAATAATATACATTGTTCCTGGATAGCATTAGTTCTATTTAGTCGATCATATGGAATAATTTTTTGATCCACAAATACTTGCTGAACAGCCATTTTATTTTGTGTGAGTGTCCCCGTTTTATCTGAACAAATAACAGATACACTGCCCAAACTTTCGACAGCATAGAGCTTTCGAATAATCGCATTTTCTTTCGCCATTTTCTGTGTCCCAAAAGCTAGCACAATGGTAACGATTGAACTTAAAGCTTCTGGAATTGCTGCAACTGCAAGCGATACAGCAAACATAAACGATTCTACTAATGCGCGTCCTCGAACAAGATCAATCGTGAAAATGAATAGACAAATAATTGTGATCGCTAAAGCTAATTTTTCACCAAAATTATCCAGACTAATTTGTAGTGGAGTTTTCTTTTCTTTTGCAGTATCTAGTAAATTTGCGATTTTCCCTATTTCTGTATCCATTCCAATTGCAGTCACAATGACAGTACCCCGTCCATTGGTGACAAAACTTCCAGTGAAAACCATATTATTTTTATCCGCAATAGGTACATTGTCTTCGCTAATAGGATCAGTACTTTTCGCTACAGCTAATGATTCACCTGTCAACGAACTCTCATTTATTTGAAGATTATGGCTTTCTAATAATCTTCCATCAGCACTAACATAATCTCCAGCCTCCAAAAAGAGAATATCTCCTACTACTATTTCTTCTGAAAGAATCTCTACGATTTGATTATTTCGCAACACTTTCGCCACTGGGGAAGTCAATGCTTTCAAATTATCCAAAGACTTTTCTGCCTTTATATGTTGAACAGTGCCAAGAATTGCGTTTAAAATAACGACAATCATAATGACAATCGTACTTCCCACTTCACCTAATAGAAATGAAATGGCAGCGGCAATTAATAAAATAATGACTAATAAATCTTTAAACTGTCCAAAGAAAACGGCTAATGTACTTGTTCTTTTTCCTTCCTCCAATTCATTAAATCCATATTCTTCTTGTCTTATTTGGACGTCATAATCACTCAAGCCTTCATTTGTCACATCCAACAAATCCATAACTTCGACTGATGATTGTTGATGAAATTCTGACATATGCTTCCCCTTTCTTTGTGATCATTAGAATATCTATGAATAGCAGATATCCTAGTAGCTATAGATTCTAAAAAAAATTCAAATACATCATAGTGAATTAGCAATTTGATTGGAAGGAAGTTAACTATAAAAGATACACCAGCAGCATGCGGCGCAGTCGCAGTAGAATGTCTGTCCAATTTACAGGTAACAGTATCTTTGTTATTCACCTTAACTTTGCAAGATTAAGTTGAAAAGAATACTTCTATTAAATAGACTTTCAATTTGTAATCTGGAAGATTTCTGTTATATTGTTAACTCTCCTTCTCTTCTACCTCCAAATCACTTTAGCTCTTATACTATATTCACTGTATTTTCCCAGTATGATTAGAAAAGGGATAGGAAAGAAATTATTTAAAATTATTGAAAAGATATACTCTCTTCTATTACAAGGGTTTGGTTTGGACTCTACTTATTGATGTAGAACTTACTTTCTTCTATTAATAATCTTTTTTCAATTTTTTCGTTTCACTTTAGAATCTCATCATCTATATTTGAGGACTTAAAACGTCTGTAACATGGATACAATTCGTTTTTTTGATTGGACATCATATTTCATGGATTGGACTGGAGTTTTCGTGGATTGAACGTCATTCATCGTGGATTGAGTTTTCATTTCCTGTTGATTGGTTATCAATAAGAATGGTTATTGGATTTCATGATTGATTCGATAAATTAATATGAAAATCATTTCATTATTTATTGTTGGATGATCCATACGGTCCTTGTATCATATCAAAAAAATGTTAAAATATTGTTCATAATCATTATTTTTGAAATAAAGGAGATGACATTTTGGCAAAAAATCTGAATAAAGCTATTTGTATTTCAATGATGACAGGGTTACTAGGAGCCGCTACGGTTATGACATTCTCTGACACATCAACTGCTTCTGCAAAAAGCTCATACCAAGTAAAAAGCGGGAAGCTCATTTCCACCAAAACGTGGAAAATGGTAAAAGGATACAAAGTCTTTAAATCAATCTTGTATAAGGATGGGAAAAAATATACAGGGATTTACAAAGGATACCAATATAAAAGCGGAAAGAAATTAACAGGCGCTTACAAGGGAATCCAATATAAAAGCGGAAAAAAATACACAGGAACAAAAGATGGGATTTCTTATAAAGATGGGAAAGTTGTATCAGCCAAAACTGTAAGTAAAGTTGACAAAACAGCGATTGTCTATGTACAAGATAAACACTTACTTACATCATTAAATGATGTCTTAGGCCATAAAAATTTATCTCAAAATCTTAAAGTAGCCGATTTAAGAAGTTTAAAAGGAACATTATTCTTGAATGGAGACACCGATGAAAGAGAAACCTTTGGGATGTTCGATATTGAGAATATTCAACCGCTCGCATTCTGTACAAATATTAGTGAATTATCGATAGCCAATAATGCGATTCATAATTTATCGCCTCTTTCAAAACTAACGAATTTAAAAAAATTAGATATTCGTTTTAACAATCTACAATCGATTGATTCACTCGAAAAATTAGTAAATTTAACTGAATTAAAAGTGTCTGGAAATACGTTGAAAGATGTCATGATCGTCAGCAATCTGACTAAATTACAAGTATTAGATGCATGGAATAATAAAATTGAAAACTTAGATGGAATTGATCATTTATCAAAATTAGAAACTCTCAATCTAAACGATAACAAAATCAAAGATATTCCAGAAATTGCCCATTTACAAAATCTAAAAGAACTAAATCTGTCTAACAATATGGTAAAAGACATTCGTAAACTAAGTGAAAGTAAAAACCTAGAAACCCTTTACTTATCTTATAACAGTATTTTCTCAGTAGAAGGATTAGAAGCATTATCACATTTAAAAACACTCTATTTAAATAATAACTATTTGACATCAATGGAAGCTCTCGGACAAATCAAAACTTTAACGGCGCTTCATATTGAAGAAAATGAAATTCCAGCAGCAGATATCCTTCCAATTGGAACATGGCCATCTATGCAAGATTATGTACATGATTTTAATAACTAATTGATAAAGCCCCCTCTGGATGTGGTGATTCTACCATTCTGAGGGGGCTTTTCATATACTAAAATCACTGTTGACTCGAGAATATTTTAGTTTCTCAACAAGAAAACACATTTCTTGCCACTTATTCGCTCTATTGAGCAACTTATTCGCTCCATTCACGGTTATATTCGCTCTTGGCCGATATTTATTCGCTCTATTTTAAATTTTATTCGCTCTTACAGCAATTTAAGTCTTTATAACCTTCTTATATCTACTTATTAAATACAATTTATTTTGAATAAACAAAAAAACGCAAAAAAGACCGTCGATGCTGGTCCATCGAACGGTCTAGTGAACTTGATTAAATTAGTACCCATCTTATAATGGGTAGTTTCCTTCGTTATCCTATGCAAACACTCTCAATTTATCAATTAAT
>DATMJF010000072.1:0-2761 GCA_035554455.1 Rummeliibacillus sp. | reverse complement strand
CATTTTTTCATATATCCAAACGACCATGTTTTCAGCTGTTGTATTCATTAAAGGAAGCGTTTCATTCAAATATCGATGATCCAAATAGATTTCAATTTTTTCTTTCCAAATATTTTTTATATCCCCAAAATCGATCATTAAACCACGTTCATCTGTATAGCCACTTAAGCCAAATATTACTCGATACGTGTGACCATGCAGATTTTTACACTTTCCCTCATAACAATGCAGATGATGAGCTGCATCAAAAGTAAATTCCTTACTTACAAGAACTCGTTTAGCATGGTATTTTAATTGATTCCGCTCTATATCTTCACCAATCTTTTGAAGATTATCAACAATTTTAAATCCATACATATCTCAAGACTCCTTTCGTACACTTAAGTATTCCGAAAGACCTTTCTTCCTTAACTTGCAAGCAGGACAT
The DNA here is from genome assembly GCA_035554455.1 of Rummeliibacillus sp. Lineage (GTDB taxonomy): Bacteria > Bacillota > Bacilli > Bacillales_A > Planococcaceae > Rummeliibacillus. The sequence goes on along the minus strand of DATMJF010000072.1, from coordinate 2,334 downwards.
TCCCCGCAACCATCTGCGATTATCCCGTTATAACAGGTTAACGTTTTTTGACGAACAAAGTCAAAAGCACCTAATTGATCAGCAAGAGCCCATGTTTCTGCTTTATTTAACCACATTAGTGGTGTATCTATAACAAATGAATCATCCATAGCTAGGTTTAGGGTGACATTTAATGATTTTATAAACATATCTCGGCAATCAGGATAGCCACTGAAATCTGTTTCACATACACCAGTGACAATATGTTTAGCACCAATTTGTCTTGCGAGTACACTGGCAAATGAAAGAAATAACAAATTACGCCCTGGCACAAAAGTCGAAGGCAATTCGCCATTCTCTCCTTCTTTTACTTCAATATCACTACGAGTCAAGGCGTTTGGAGCCAACTGATTGAGTAATGACATATCCAAAATATGATGCTTCACGCCAAGTTCTTTCGCAATATTTTGCGCACATTCAATTTCTAGGCTGTGTCGTTGGTCATAATCAAACGTCACTGCCTCTACTTCTTCAAACTTTTCAAGTGCCCAGAACAAGCATGTTGTACTATCCTGACCACCACTAAACACGATTACTGCTTTTTCTTTTTTCATACCTGCAATTACTCCTTCATTGCAAAAAAAACAGTACTCTAAGAAAGAGTACTGTTTTTCTTAGTTTTTTAAAGAGGGTAGCTAGAACCTCTTCCGCTTTACAGCAGAATATTTAATTCCTAATTAATAGTATATTTATATTATAAGTAAATCAAGGGTTTTATTTTGCTTTTGTTAATTAATAAAGTTAATCACCCGTTTTAAAGCTTATAAACTTTTGCTCCATCATTTCATGCATGGCATATTTCACCCCTTCTCTACCAACGCCGCTGTCTTTCCATCCACCATAAGGCATATTATCATTCCGATATGTCGGAATATCATTTACAATAACTCCACCTGTTTCAAGACGTTCTGCTACATAAAATGCCCTTTCGATACTTGGAGTCATCACTCCTGAATTCAAGCCATAACGTGAATCATTTGCATCCTTGATGGCTTCATCTAATGTAGCAAATGGGAAAATGCAAACAACGGGACCAAAGACTTCAAAACGAAATACTTTAGAATCTCGATTTACATTTGTTAATACAGTTGGGTATAATACATTCCCTTCTACATTTCCGCCGCACTCAATTTTTGCTCCCTCTTGTACGGCTTCATCTAACCAGGTTTTTAATCGATCTAAAGATTTTTTTGAGATAACTGCCGTGATATTTGTACTTTCTTCCAACGGTGAACCAATTACAAGTTGTTTTGTCCTGCTTACAAATCGTTCTAAGAATTGTTTATACAATGATTGGTGTATATAGATTCTTTGAATAGAAATACAAACTTGACCATTGTTTGAAAAAGATCCCGATACAGTTCGATCAATGATTTTGTCAATATTCACGCCTTCATCAATAATAAATGGTGAATTAGATCCTAATTCAAGTGTTAATTTACGGAAACCTGCTTGTTGTTGAATTATATGACCAACCTCAACGCTACCTGTAAACGTTACTTTTTTGACATGTGGATGAGACGTTAACACCTCACTTAATACATCACCTTTTCCTGGAATAATGTTCAAAACCCCATCTGGAAGTCCAGCTTCTTTAAAAATTTCAGCCAAAGCTAAAGCACTGAGCGGTGTTTGTTCAGCTGGTTTTAGAACAATTGAATTTCCAGCTGCAATTGCTGGTCCAACCTTATGAGCTACAAGATTGAAAGGAAAATTAAAAGGTGTAATAGCCGTTACTACCCCAATTGGTGTTTTAATTGTAAATCCAAAACGCTTCTCGCCACCTTCTGCTGCATCCATCGGAATTTGTTCACCATAGTTATTTTTTGCGGCTTCTGCTGCAAAGCGATATGTTTGTACTGTTCGATTGATTTCCTCACGAGCATTACGTATTGTTTTAGCAGATTCCAAAGAAATAATCTTAGCATATTCTTCGCTACGTTCTTCCATTATGGTCGCCGCTCTCGCTAATATCTTTGCTCGAGCATGTGCTGGAAAAGTTCTAAAGTTTTGAAAAGCAACATGTGCCTCCACTACAGCTTCAACAGCGTCTGCAGGTTCAGCCTGTCCGATTTGTGTTAATTCCTCATTAGTATGAGGATTAAATAATGGTTCGTAGGTTTTTGCCTCTCGCCATTTTCCACCGATCCATAATTGCCATTTTTGTTTCATTTCGCATTGCACCTCCATTTAAATATGCGTAAATTTTAGTTGATTCGATATTGAATCAATTTCATCTTTATTTAAAAGAATATATATGAATCAATTTCATAAATACTTATCTAATTAAAAAAC
>DATMJF010000071.1:0-8738 GCA_035554455.1 Rummeliibacillus sp. | reverse complement strand
GGATGGATCACCAGTAGGAAATGATCTTAATGAATGCGAGTTTGAAAGTGTCATAGTTTGGATATAGCTTTGATCATGATCAAATATTTCATTCATTTTTTCTCCTCTAACTGTATGTTGCATTGTAGGTTGTGATTGCATTGTCAATAAGTATATGCCGCATACTAAGCCGACGAGAATCAGAGCAAAAGCAGGTTTCCAACTTTTCAACTTCTTTCCTAAAGTTTTGTCATCATGAATTCTCTCTGAAAGTTTTTGAAAACTTTGTTGTTTTTGCTTGGAATCACGCTTAATATACGAAAGCTCATTTAATAATCGATCTAAATCCTTCTCCATGTATATCCCCTCCTTCTACTATGATTTTCTTTAGTGCTTGCAATGCTCGAACTGTATTATTTTTCACTTTTGCTTCTGTCCATCCCAACGTTTTGGCTGTTTCTTTAATCGATGATCCTTCTATTTTTCTCAAAATTAAAACTTCCTTATATTCTAATTTCAATTTTGAAAGAGCATTGTATAACAATACCAATTCTTCGCCTTTTTCAATAATTTCATTTGGTAGTAATTGTTTATCTCGCTGATCATATTTAGAGATAAAAGGGATAAATTGAATAATTCGTTTTCTCCGATAGTAATCGTAAACTAGATTCCTAGCTATTTTCCTTACCCAAGTTTGTATTTGAGCCTTCCCATTGAATGTATCAAAATGATTATAACCGCGATAAAACGTTTCTTGTGTCAAATCTTCTGCAGTCTCTTTATTACCAACTAGAAGAAATATGTATTTATAAATCGAATCACTATAATCTTCATAAAATTTTCCAAACTGGTTACGGTTCATTTAAACCCTCCTTTCATAGCAATAGACGAATGACTATACAAAAAGAATCAGTATAACCCCAAAAATGTAATTAGTTCTCATTAAGGGCGCAAAAAAAAACACACTTGGATTGAATGTTCCAAGCGGTTTTTGTGGCTAAATAAAATTGACAAACAAATCATAAAATGAATGCAATATTACAACCGACCATAATGAACCTGTCTTTTTATAAATAAGTCCAAAGATTATTCCAAGTAGAAAAATATAAACGTGTGTCCAAAAATAGGGAAATTCCCCATTATGAATCCAAATCGGATAGTGTATAAGCAAAAATAATAATGCTGTAATTCCATTTGCTTTCCAAAAGGTTATTCTTTTGTTAATCTCTTTAAGGATAAACCCTCTAAACACCATCTCTTCCGTAATTCCAACCACAAGAAACTCATTAAGATAGCTGTTTAATGGTAATGCAAAATGAAATGTTTCCTTATTAAAGAGATAAACTTCAATGGCAAAACGCAAACCAACGAGTGAAGAAAGAATGATTCCCCAAAATAATCCTTTTTTTACATTGATGTTCATATTAAAGTAATTCATTGGGCTTGTATTTAGATAGTATTTTACATAAACCCAAATTGGAACTATCCAAACCAAGACCTTTACTAATGCTTCCAGTAAGGCATAAGTTGTCTCACCAAATGAATGAAAGGAATAAATTAACCACAACTCTTTCAAAGCCCAAGTAAAGTAAAAGAAAAAAAGATATAAAACAAGCGTTTGTACGTTACAAATTTTGGCGTTGTTTTCAAACTTTAAATTTAATTCCATCTCTCCTCCTAATATCGTAAGTTTATTCAATTTACATTAATAACTTATTTCCTTTTAATAACACCAGTGGTTTTACGTTGTTCCCATTATATCAGTGTTAAAACGTTAGATATACCATTTTTTGGTTTTATACGGATTTAAAGAAATACAAAAAGCATGGCGAATTCCTTTGCGAATTACCATGCTTCTTCGTATGTTATTTAACCTATTTTCATACTTTTTGCACCTCAATAGAGAACCCGTTAAAAAAATGTTCGTTAGTCTTTTTATAGATTTTACATCTATATTTATTTATATATTATTTTAGACCTCAGCACCCTCTACATAATTCTTTCTCAAATGAACTTTCTGGATTTTCCCTGAAGCCGTTTTTGGTAATTCATCGATAAAAGTAACACCGGTGATTGCTTTAAAATGAGCCAATTTCGAACGAGAGAAATCAATCACTTCTTGCTCCGTCAATGTTACATTTTCACGTAATATAACATATGCATGAGGTGTTTCTCCCCATTTTTCATGTGGAACAGCAATTACAGCTGCTTCTAAGATATCTGGATGATCGTATAACACCCCTTCTACTTCAATTGAAGAAATATTTTCTCCACCACTAATAATGATGTCTTTTTTACGGTCGGTAATCGCTAAATATCCTTTTTCATCAATCGAACCTACATCTCCTGTGTGTAACCATCCATCTTTTATAGTAGCGATTGTTGCTTGTTCGTTTTTCCAATAGCCTCTCATCACACCGTTACCTCTGACAACGACTTCACCAACCGATATCCCATCATGCGGTACTTCATCGCCTAATTCGTCTACAATTTTCACTTTCGTTCCAATCATTGGATTGCCGGCTTTTGCTTTTAAGCGGTATTTCTCTTGATCAGGTAAATCTTGATATTGTGGACGGATACGTGAAATCGTACTTAGCGGTGATGATTCTGTCATCCCGTAAACTTGTACAAACTCCCAACCAATCTCTGTTTCTACTTTTTCAATGAATGCTTGTGGCGGTGCGGACCCTGCAATAACTACACGGAGTTTATCTGATAAAGCAGGTTTTTGCACATCATAATATTGAATCAATGAATTCAGAACAGTTGGTGCCATATGAGTTACTGTAACATTGTGTTTTTGAATCACCTGGAATATTGCTTCTGGTGTAGCTTTTCTTAGGAACACTTGTGTTGAACCATTTGCTGTGTAGTAAAATGGTGAACCCCAACCGTTTACATGGAACATCGGTAAAACATGTAAAAGCACATCTTCATCTGTTACACGTAAGTGATGCATTGAAGTTAATGCATGTAAATAGTTATTCCGGTGTGTTAGCATAACACCTTTTGGATCACCAGTTGTGCCACTTGTATATAATAGACTGCAAATATCATCTTCTTCTAATTCAACTCGATTCAACTCACTATTATCAAAAGCTGCAAGCCATTCATCATAGCCTAATTCTGGTGTTGTTTCATCTTTATAATGGACAATAATTTGTTCAACTGTTTCTAATTTCTCTTTTATTGGTACGATTAAATGATATAAATCTTGATCTACTAGTAAAATCTTAGATTCACTATGATTTAAGATAAATAAGTAATCTTCTGGCTTTAAGCGAATATTAAGAGGAACCATAATAGCTCCTAATTGATAAATGCCGTAAAATCCCTCATACATCTCAATCGTATTTGATGCCAAGTAAGCTACTTTGTCATCTTTTTTCACTCCAAAGGATTGTAGACCTCTAGATAGCTGATTTACACGTCCGTTTATTTCACCATATGTAAATGCTCTCTCTTCATCAAATATAGCCTGTTTATCTCCATATAATTCTACAGCTCTATCTAAAAAATCTGTAAGTATTAATGGTACATTCATCCCTAAACACCCCTTAGTTAAATGGTATTATATATATTTTACAATATTCAGATATTTTTGTCATTTAAAAGTTATTTTTTGATTTAAAAAGAAATTATTTACATTTAAAATGAGTTGTTAGATTGAAAGTTGATTTAAAAATATCAGCACAAGAAGATGCAAGTATTCTTTAATTCTTAAATGTCTTTTAAACTCCTCAATGGAGTAGAATTGGAGTCTTTAAATTTCTTAATATGTATTGTTAAAATAGATCAATTTCAATTAAGAAATAGATATTCTTTAGAAAAACAGTTTATATGAAACGTATCCAACTATTAAAATAATAATTAGTATTCCTGTTTCTTTCCAACCCAAATCACCAACTAGGTCTGCAAAATTGCCATTTCCAGCTCTATTAAATCCATCTTTTAATGCACCTGTTGGATTCTTTTTAAGTTCTTCTTGTCTTAATCTCTCTCTTTTTTCTTCTGGAGTTTTTTGTCGATCATTCAAGTCAAACACCCCCTATGAATACTGTATTCTCTAATTTCTTGATAATACCTTCTTTCATTAACCTGTACGTTAGCACAAGAAGCTATTTCTCAAATTGACAATCGTACCTAACTAACACTTTATTCAACTAACTTGATCCGTTAGTACAATAAGTTCAACAAAAAGGACGTTAATCCTCCTTAGATCAACGCCCTCTTTAGCCATCAAAAGATTTTATTGTTCACCAATTCCCATCGCTAATAGTAATAGAAAAGCATAAGGCAAAATAAAGGTACTACAAGAATTGCATAGAATGATTATTGTTTCCTACGCATAAATTCCGTCACATGTATCAGGTGCCGGTTCATAAAAACAATGGTTTTTAAATTGACCAGTAAAAGGTTGACCGTACCATGTTGGAGGGCATGGAGCGTATGGATTGAAATACCAAAGTGCATATTTTGCTGGGTGTTGTCTCCAATAATTCAAGTTCTGTTTTGCTAATTTCCTTTCATTATCTCTCGCTCTTTGATAAAATGAATTCCCTTTTTGAACAGCTTCAAAAGAATAATTTCCTCCTTGTACCTGATAAATGACATCTTCAATTGTTCTTAAATCTACAAAGTCTAAACAATTTGCTACAAGGCGATTAACAATTACATTTCCAACAAATAACATTCCCATGTTGCCTTCACCTTCTGCTTCTGCTCTCATCATCCTTGCCATTAAATCAACGTCTGCACTTCGGTAATTTGCTCTTGGCATTTTTTCACCTCAAATATATAGTATGAAAAAAAACCTAAATTGTTGTCATTGTTTATAAAATAAGAACGCTTAATTTTGAATGCTTACAGTTTTTAAGTAAGAAGAAAACTATGGCATTCTTTTTATACCAATGTGTTATGAATCAATATTTTTACTAAAAAAGCAAACGGATCAGTCCTATACTGAGCCGTTTGCTTTTTCCTATACGTTAGCTTAATACTAAAAGATCAGGTTCAGAGGTTTGGTCTTACATTTCCTCTAACACTTTTTTAAGTTCTTCGCCCATTTTCGCCCAACCATATTTCGCACCATTAAACGCTTGATCTTCTTTTTCGAATCCTGTTTGTTCAAGATGTAAGTTGGTTGTTCCATCCTCTTGCTTCAATGTCCATGTGACTATAGTGTTTATCGGACCACCTACCCATGTGTAAGATAACTTATAAGGCTCATCCACTACTAATACTTCACAATCTACAATTAAATTCCACTGCTCATTCCGGAATTGACAAATATGTCCTACGATTGGTTTAAAGTTATTTTCCATTATCCATTTTGCAAGAGTATCCGAATCTATTAATGCGTTCCAGACCTTATTGATCGGGCTCTTAAAATTAAAATCTTGTGATACTGTTAAATTCATTTTTTGTTCCTCTTGTAATATTTGGTTCAAAAGTAACATTCTTTAACTCCAGAATTTCCTGTAAAACGATACCCAATCCTCTACTTCTCTTAACGGGGCAGCATTCAGCCGATACCTTGTTTCTCTACCAACTTTACGGTCGGCAACTAGACCCGCTTCTTTAAGGATAGTCAAATGTTTTGAAACAGCAGTCCGACCCATTTGAAATTGAGCTGTTAATTCGTGAAGAGGTAACTCTTCTACATCTGCCAACAAACGTAGCAATTTACGTCTTGTTGGGTCAGCGATGGCTACATAAACATCACGTTCTATCATTTAGTCCCTTTCCACCCAGAATTTGCTGCGTACATTTTTCAATCCTTGACTCTCGAGTTTTGGATTGTTTTGGCCCCGAAAAATGAAGAATGTATGCTCTTTGCCGTCCCGGCGTCAATGCTTCGAAAGCAGTTTTCAAGGCAGGGATTTCATCGAATCTATTTTGAAGTTCTTCAGGAATTATGAATTCTGTATGCTCTTTCATTTTTACTTCTAAACCGGCTTTTTCCACTTCAATGGCTTCATAAATATAGTCTTTCAAGATGGATTCCATCTCGACTATTTCTTGAACATTGGTGAACCGAATCTGGCGCGCCGCCTGTACATTCTCCGTTTGTTGGATTAGAATCCCATGGGCATCCTTTAACAAGGCACCTTTGTGAAACAGAAGCGCACAATATTCTTTAAATCCATGTATTAAAACTATGTTTTTTTTCTCAAGCGTGTAGCAAGGATGCATCCACTTAAATTCCTCGGTCAGCTCACAGTCAAGAACGATATTTCTCAACTTCTCATATTCTTCTTTCCACTTTTTGGATTTACTTAAAAATTCATCAACCTTAGGATTCATTCTACTATTTGTCATCAAGGAACACCTCTCTTCAATTTTTCGATCAGCTGACAGTAAAGAATGAACATTCTCAATTTCTCAATTCTTTCTGTCACTTTTTGGCTTTACTTGAATATTCATCAACCTTGAATCATTTTCCATGACCCACTTGGCAAGCTTGCAATCGGATTAGGCGGACCTGAAGAGGTAATTCTTCTACGTCAGCCAATAGACTAATCAGTTCACGTCGAGTCGGGGCGGTAAAGGCAACATACACATCCCTCATTTTATTTGTATCGGTCAAAATCACCCTCCTCTTACTTTCGCTTTATGAAAAGACTCCGATAGGTGACCGATTTATAATAGGACATTAATTGGTGTCATGTCAAGCAGACCTGTCTTGGAAAGTTACAGGGTGCTTATGTCGCTAATCTTTCCGTTAGTTTAAGTACATACCTTCACAATATCCTCCTTTTTAAACAATCACTATAACACTTCTTTAACAATCACAAATCACTTAAATGTGAATAATAAAAAAGCTGATTTCCCTAATTTGGAAGATCAGCTTTTTCTACTTGTGAAGAAATGCACTTAAACTATTGCTTTATATCATTTGTATCGGCATCCTGACTATAAATCACTCCATTATAAAACGTAGCCATTGATGTTGAGACATAAGGAACTAGCCACAAAAATCCTATTCCTAAAGTAAATAAACAGAGAATACCCCAGCCAATAAAACTAAGTCCCAGTAAAAAATATTTCCATTTAAACCCATTCATTTTTCTTCTACTCTCTGATATTGCTTCAAGAATAGTATATTCAGGATGATCACGTAATAAGTAAAATGTTTGTGAGTAAGCTAGGCTTTTTATTATTCCCGGAATAATTAATAATAAAGACCATAAAAACACAAAAATCCCTTGTAATATAGATGCTCCAATTAATTTTATTGAGGTTTTTCCATCTTTATAGATTGAAAATACATTAGAAATCTGAGGATTGTTTTTACGCACTAAGGATAAATAGAGCCAATATACTCCTATAGAAAGAGGTATTAGTGAAATTGTAATGATTAAATTTACAACACTTGCTCCTAATGGTGTAGTATCTTGGTTTATCCATGCATTAAACCCACCACTTAAAATAATTTCAACAATAGTGGGGAAAATAAAATAAATCATAAACATGATGAAAGAAAGTAATACAACTAGTCCCCAATTTCCTTTTAACGATTGTAAAGATTGTCTCTTAATTTCAGAAATCGATATATTCATTAACATTCTCCTTTTTGTAAAATAAGTTCTTCACTGAATAGTACAATCTTTTAAGAATAGAAAAACGATTCAGTACTAAAGCTTTAATTGAAATCTTAAATAAGTAATTTCCTTTACATATGAAGGTTTCCCCCTAATATTATATTGCTAAAAAGTTCTTAATATATATCGAACTAATTTTACTTTTATTTACCCTTATTTAATAACCTCCCTATTAGTTGAATAGACATTTCTGATTTTTTATTTCATCATCAGGCCATTTAAGGTCTTGTAAAACACAAAAAGCACACCACTATAATAGTAATGTACTAATTTAAAAATAATAATATTACAAATCACCATGCGTGTTTTATTATCCAGTTTTCTCCATTAAAAAAATAGATGATCAACCGTACCCGCTACGGATTGCTCGCTTTCCTACGGGCGTGCGCTGAGCCGCTTCCGCAGCACACGCTACGTGCAGGGTCTCAGCTGCCACGCTTTTCCCGCGGGAGTCGAGCAATCCTCCGCTACTATCAATAAACAATAAGACACAAGCACCTTGAACGTATAATTACAGAAGAATATTCTTCCTATTTTATCCTAATCAACACGCTTGATACTGTATCTAAGATAAAGTCTGTATAAGTTATATGATAATGATTGACTCTCCCAGTGAGCACTAAAGATTACTATTGCTTTAGGTCTAATACGTTTACCTAATTCTCCTAGGAATTTCGAATAATCATTTTGATTAACTGCTAAGTATGGTGAACCATGTCCGATGAATAATGATGGAACCATTTAAAAACTTCCTTTCTAATTGCCCTGTTCTTATGTTACTACGTTCATCATAGAATTTTAGTGTTTAAAAAAGAAACAAGGAGTTTTACGATTCTCTCCCTTTTTTCTCTAAAGTGCCAGATTGCAGAGTAACATTATCAAACTAAAATGGATATTTGTGTTAAAATATAATTATGAAATCTCAGACTGAAACAGTGTTGAATGAATAGGAATCACATTTTAAAAATCATGGGGGAAAAATGAGAAAAGAACACACATACACAGACATTATAAAGAAATTCATTTTGTATGGAGAAAGTGATGAAAATATTCGTGCTGTATTAATTGTAGGTTCGAGAGCAAGGCAAGATAAGCCAGCTGATAAATGGTCAGACCTCGATTTAGTTATCTTTGCAAATAATCCGGATCAAT
>DATMJF010000070.1:0-11989 GCA_035554455.1 Rummeliibacillus sp. | reverse complement strand
TGTTTGCAAAACCTAAGAAACATTTTCAATATTTCTCTGCAACTCCGGGCTCAGATATAAATGCTAACGAACGATTTCAAGTTAAGTTAGATTTTTTGGGATTATCTTCGATCAGAAGGGCTTCTGTCCAAGATTTGAGAGAATTGTATGATAAACACCATAATGAAATTTTGGATGGTTTTTATGGGCATTTAATGTCTTTTTCAGAGTTTAGAGAAGTAATAGAAAAATATTCATCTGTAGAACGTTTAAAAATATCATTTGATAAGCATTTCAGAAGCTTATTTGAAGATCAACTAGACTTGCAATACATTTTCAATCGTAGAAAAATAGCTCATACTCATGCGAAACTGGGAGTCTTGCCTGACTGGATGATTTCAGCTTATACATTAATTAACCAAATAATTATCCCGTTAATATTGGATAAATATGGTCGTAACCGTAAGAAAATGATGGATGTGCTACTGGCATATGAAACCCTTGTGAGCATAGATCAACAACTTATTGTAGAAACATATATTGAAATTCAAGCAGGTTCAATTGTTAATGGGCTGGGGGAAATCATTGCATATAATACCCAACTAGATCAGATAAAAAAACTTATTCAGTTTCAGGAAATGCAAAAGCAAGATGTTATTTCGGCAAATACCTCAATGGAACAATTAGATGCTAGTATTGAGGAAGTTTCTTCATCAATTGTCGATGTATCAAATGATACACAAAGCTCATTAGAAGAGTTAAGTAAAGGAATTCAGTTACTTCGAAACGTAAATGAATTATTGAGAACAACTGATCATGGACAAGAAAGTGTCAAAGAAAATGTTCGTGAATTAGAAAATAGAGTGAATAACGTTACAAAATTGGTGGAATTTATCCAAGGTATTGCAGAACAAACAAACCTGTTGGCATTAAATGCATCGATTGAAGCAGCTCGTGCAGGAGAAGCTGGCAAGGGATTTGCTGTAGTGGCAGAAGAAGTTAGGAAATTAGCAGACAATACAAAATCATCTGTACAATCAATTCATGGAGATATACAAAAGCTTCTCGAAATTACAAAGAATATTAGTACACTAACAAAACAATCTGCCGAAGACTTACATAAGGGTGTAAACGAAACATCCAATATTACAACGGCATTATCTACATTAAATGATACTTTGCAACACCAAGGATCTAGTATTGAAGAGATTGCTACTGCGACCCAACAACAAGCAGCAGCAGCTAATGATATCACTGCAAGAAATCGTAATATTGCAGAGAATGCTATAAAAAGTAAAGGAATCTCAAATGATACGGGTGAAGCTATTTACACTTTAAGTAAGATGATTGATGACTATCGCACGAAAACAATTTCTAAAAACTTCATCATTAGTCAGGAAGACATTGTTGCTCTAACGATTACTGATCATCTATTATGGCGTTGGCATATTTATAACCTATTATTAGGTTTCGAACAGATGACAGTTGATGACGTAAAGTCACATAGAGAATCCCGTCTTGGAGAATGGTATTATGGACAGGGTAAAGAATTGCTAGGAAATGAACCGATATTTAAAGAACTAGAACAACCTCACGCACGTGTCCATGAAGTAGCACGAAAAGCAGTACAAGCCTATAATGATGGTAACTATGAATTAGCAGAGGAATATCTAGTAGAAGTAGAAAAATGCTCAAAAATTGTGATTGATAAACTTACGAAATTACGAGAAATCATCATTGCAAGCAAAGAGCCATATCTGCATTAAAGTATTACCGAAATTCATTTATCTAAAAATGACACTCCATGTATGCAAATGGGGTGTTTTGTTTTGAAAAGGCATAATTATAATAGAAGGTATTCAAAATTTATTCCAAAATTATTCCAAATAAAAATCAAAATGTGCTATAGTAAAATCGCTTTAAAATAAATGCTTTTATAGCACATCATTTTTTCGAAAAGGTAAAATAGTCTTTGTACGAAGACCTATTGAATATGGTATCGTAGTATATAGAGGGAAATTATATAAAAGAAAAGATTGTTAAAGAAATTTAATGTTTTTTTGCAACTTATTGTTATATAATTTGTCCTGTTATGAAAGAAAGAAAGAAATGAGTGACGAAGTTGTCTTATATACTTCAATATACACTCGATATGATGGTTGTGATGATCATTGCAACTCCATTTGTTGTGTATATACGCTATAAGTCACGAAAAAAACGTGATATTGGCCTAGTAAATCGTTGGCATGAAGTTGGGATTATGACATTTTGGGTTTATTTAATTGGTTTATTTTATGAAACCATTGTTCCTAAAAATGGTGTTAGTATTCGATATGCAGAAATGCGAATTCAGAATCAAAATGAACTTGGTATTAATTTCCATCTATTTCGTGTTTTCACAGATGTATATAATGCCATTCATTATTTAAACTTATGGCAACCGTTTTTCATTAACTTTCTTGGAAACATCGCAATCTTTATGCCGATTGGTTTTCTACTACCATTACTTTGGCGGAAGATGGAGAAGTTCTTCTTTGTATTTTTTACTGGACTAGGATTGTCTTTGTTTATCGAGACAATGCAGCTTCCCCAATATAGAAGCACTGATGTAGATGATTTATGGTTGAATACACTTGGAGCCATAATAGGATTTTGCATCTATAAACAGTGTGCTAAGCGAATCCCTAAACTAAAAGAGAAATTCAAGATTTTCGTTTAGAACGCGAATTTTTGGGGAAAATGTCATAAAACAGTAAGGTAAGAAGGGATACAACATGAATAACCAGAAGATAACAGCTGAAGAACGAAAAAAAAATCATGTAATGGATCATTTAATGGAACTTGGCGTGTTTAAAATAAACGATAAACAGCTTTATCAAGTACCATTGGAAGTATTGATGAAAGAATACAAAAAGCATACAAGCTAACAGGTTGCTACTATGTGGCAATCTTTTTCGGTATAAGTCAAGTGAAAAAAAGAGTATAATCAAAAGATGTCGAATGCCGCGTAGTGCATTCAAATACGTGCTAAATTAAATAGATTGAATGAAATAGATAGGAGAATAAAATTATATGTGTGGATTTACAGGATTTATCGGTGAGGTATCAAACCCTGACGTTGTGTTAGAGAATATGATGAACCAAATCATTCACCGTGGACCAGACTCTGCAGGGGAATTTACAGATGGTCAAGCAGCACTTGGTTTCCGTCGATTAAGTATAATTGACTTAGCAAATGGTAGCCAACCACTTTATAACGAAGATCAATCATTAGTATTAATCTTCAACGGTGAAATTTACAATTTTAAAGAAATTAGAAAAGACCTTATTGCTGCAGGCCACATTTTCAAGACAGATACAGATAGTGAAATTTTACTTCATGGTTATGAAGAATACGGCACAAAATTAGTTCAAAAATTACGTGGTATGTTCGCATTCGTTATTTGGGATCGAAACAAAAAACGCTTATTCGCAGCTCGTGATATGTTCGGTATTAAACCATTCTATTATGCACATATGAACGGAACATTATTATTTGGTTCAGAAATAAAAAGTTTCTTACCACATCCACACTTCGAAAAGGTTCTAAATGAACAAGCGTTAAAACCATATTTAACTTTCCAATTCCCAGTGTTAAAAGAAACTTTCTTTAAAGGAGTTTTTAAATTACCAGCAGCACACTATTTAACATTTGAAAATGGTAAATTAGAAATTACTCGTTATTGGGAACCAAAATTCAATCCAGAAGAACGTCCACTTGATCAAATCGTAGAAGAAATCGATTCTACAGTTCGTGAATCTATTAAAGCTCACGAATTTTCAGATCCAGATGTGCAAGTAGGTTCATTCCTATCTTCTGGTGTCGATTCAAGTTATGTGGCGTCTGTTTTAAAACCAGATAAAACTTTCTCTGTTGGTTTCGCAGCAGAAAAATTCTCTGAAGTCGATAACGCAAAAGCATTATCAAAAGAACTAGGTATTGAAAATGTCAATGAAGTATTAGACCCTGAAGAATGCTTCAACAAACTAGACGAAATTCAATACATGATGGATGAACCACACTCTAATCCATCTATCGTTCCTTTGTATTTCCTTGCTGAACTTGCGCGTAAGCATGTAAAAGTAGTTCTTTCTGGTGAGGGTGCCGATGAATTATTCGGTGGTTATGCAGAATACGATGAACTTCCTTCTATGCGCAAATATAAAAAAGTACCACAATTTATCCGTCGCCCAATTGCAGAAGTAGCAAAAGCTCTTCCTGAAATGCGTGGTAAACACTTCTTAATGCGTGGTGGTCTTCCAGTTGAACAAACATTTATTGGACAAGCGCATATTTTCGAAGAGCAAGAAGCAACTGCAATCTTATCTGATAAATACAATCATGCCCCAACTGTTTCAGATATCGTAATGCCGGTATACAAAAAAGCAGCAGGTGAAGATGATATAACAAAAAAACAAATTTTAGATTTAAACTTATGGTTAGTGGACGATATCTTGTTAAAAGCGGATAAAATGAGTATGGCTCATTCCATTGAATTACGTGTACCATTCCTTGACCGTGAAGTGATGAAGGTTGCTTCAAAAGTTCCTTCTCACTATCGTGTGAATGAAAAAGATACAAAATATGCATTCCGTCAAGCTTCACAACGTGCACTACCAGATGAATGGGCACATCGTAAGAAAATCGGTTTCCCAGTACCAATTCGTCTTTGGTTAAAAGAAGATAAATATTACAATCAAATTAAAGAAACATTTGAATCACCTGAAGCAGCACAATTCTTTGACCAACAAGCAATTGTAAAATTGTTAACAGATCACTACGAAGGTAAAGCGAAAAACCAACGTAAAGTTTGGACAATTTACATGTTCTTAGTATGGTACAAAAAATATTTCGGCTAATTATTCCTTTAGCTTAAAGGGGATTGTCAGCGGTGTTTAAGAGAAGTAAAATGCCTCGGCATTTGCTCCTCTTTTGCTTTATAATGCTTTTTTCAAGTATTACAGGTGGCTGTTCTAGTATTCTACCAGCAAAAGAAGAGGAAATGGACGAAGGGATTAAAGTACTTATTGTTGCTTTTGGAAGCAGGGAACCTATTCCAGACATGAAAGTTAGTGTACGTGATTTGGACACGGACAAACTAGTTACAACTGCAACAGGTGATTCTGAAGGAGAAGTTACGCTAAACGGTTTAAAGACAGGTCATCGTTATTTATTTGTCCCATCATCAGAAGATAATTCGGATGTTACAAAAGAGCCAACTAGTGTAGCGAAGGTTGTAAATGTAAAAGAAGATACATCTTATGTCGTCCTTGAAACATACTATCAAAAGGAAAATCAACGACTTGATGTACCTGTAATTTTACAAAATCCACAGCTTCCTCATGGATGTGAAATTACAGCGATGACGGCCGCCTTCAACTACTATGGCCTAAATCTTAAAAAAACAAAGATGGCGAAAAAGTATTTACCAACGGAAGAAGTCATCGATAAAGATGGAAAGAGAATTGGTCCAGATCCAAATAAAGCTTATGCAGGTGATCCTGCAAATGAATTAACTGGTACATATGCCTTTGCCCCTGTTATTACAAAAGCAGCAAAAAAAGTAGCACATGACTATAAAACCGATTTAAAAGTGACCAATCTTACAGGTGCAAGTGAAAAGAATATAATAGATAAAGTGCAACAGGGTATTCCTGTTATGATGTGGGTAACGCTCGATTTATCAAAGCCGAAGGAAAAAGAAGGTTGGTATATTGAGAACACCAATAAGAAACCTAAAATGTATCTCAATTTACATGTCGTTGTCCTAACAGGATATGAAGATAACAAAGTCATTGTAATGGATCCATTACATGGCTATGTTTCACATGATGCGACAAAATTCTTCTCTAGTTACAAGGATATGGGATCGCAAGCTATTGCAATCGAGAAATAACCTCATCAAAATAAGACATTATTCGTTTATAAAGATAAAATATGATAAACTAATGGCATTAAAATAAGTACAAAATAAGTGAGATGATAAGAGATGGCAGAACAACCATTTTTACCAATATTAATCGGATCAGATATGAATGCATATGGTATGGCACGTGCTTTTTATGAAGCATATGGAGTCAAAGCAATAGTAGTCGGCCGAGCACATTTAACACCAACACAAAATAGTCATATTCTACATTTCAAACAAGTTTCAAACTTAAAAGAAAACTTTGTAGAAGAAATGAAAAAATTAGCAAAAGAGTACGGGCAAAAAGACTTACTACTAATGGGTTGTGGCGATGATTATGTCAAACTCATTATTAAAAACAAACCAGCTCTTGAACAATATTTCACTGTTCCTTACATCGATGAATCTTTAATGGATCGCATTTTACTGAAAGAAAACTTCTATAAAATGTGTGAAAAATATAACTTCAGTTATCCAAAAACGGATACTTGTACGTACGAAACATATGAGAACTTCCAAGTGAAAGTTGAATACCCAATCATAATTAAAGCATCCAATTCAGTGGCTTATTGGGCATGTGAATTTCCTGGTAAGAAAAAAGTATTCATTGCACATGATGAAGCTGAAAAGAATGCCATCTTAAAAGCAATTTATAGTTCGTCTTATAAAGATCACTTAATCATCCAAGAATTCATCCCTGGTGATGATTCATATATGCGCGTATTGAATGCATATGTTGCTACTGATGGTAAAGTGAAGCTAATGTGTTTAGGTAACCCAATTCTTGAAGAACATTCTCCAGAAGGTATCGGTAGTTATGCAGCAATCATAACTACATATGATAAAGACTTGATGGACCAAGTGCGTTACTTCTTAGAAGATATTGGTTTTACAGGTATTGCAAACTTTGATATGAAATACGATTATCGTGATGGTAAATATAAACTATTTGAGATTAACCTACGTAATGGACGTAGCAGTTATTATGTAACTGCAGCAGGCTATAACCTAATGCAATACGTTGCAGATGACCGTATGTTACATTTACAACAAGAACTAACTTATGCGGATAACGAGCACTTGTGGAGTATCATTCCAAATGGTGTATTATTCAAATATGCACAAAATAATGAGCTTAAAGCAAAAGCTCGTAAATTGATCAAAGAAGGTAAAGCAACGAACTCTTTGTTCTACAAAGAGGACATGAACTTCAAACGGTGGTACAAACTAACTTTGAATAGCTTGAATTATTACCGTAAATACAAAAAATATTTTAACAACAAAGGTCTGTCTTAGAATGGAAAAGAAAGTACTTGGTATTATTGGTGGTGTTGGACCGCTAGCAACAATGCTACTTGGCGAATCGATTGTCCGTAGAACGAAAGCATTTAGTGATCAGGAGCATATGCATTTTATCATAGATAATGATACACGTATCCCCGATAGAACGGCATATATTTTAGATCATTCTAAACCAAACCCTCTCCCGGTAATGGTTGAGGATGCAAATAAGCTAGCCGATGCGGGAGCAGATATGATTGTAATCCCTTGCAACACTGCGCATAATTTTTACGATGATTTACAGTCAAATTCGAAAGTTCCCGTATTGCATATGATTCGAGAAACAGCGAAAAAAGCACGCCAATTAAATGCAAATCGTGTTGGTGTACTTGCTACGATCGGTACATTAACTTCCAATTTGTATCAAGAGGCTTTGATGGATGAAGGTATAGAACCTGTTATTCCAGATGAAGTGATGCAACAAGACATTATGACAGTGATATATGACTATGTAAAAGCAGGAAAAAAGATAACGTCAGCGCAATGGCAACCAATTGAAGCAGCAATGAAAAATGCGGGATGTGACCACATCATCTTAGGCTGCACAGAGCTATCGGTTGTGAATCGAGAGTTATCGTTAGATGATTCGTATATTGATGCACTTATTGTATTAGCGGATTGTGCGATTACTAGTTGTGGTTACGAATTATTAGACTAATCATTGAAAGACCTGTCCTTTCTGTAAGGGACAGGTTTTTACATAATGTGATAATCTAAGTTATTTAATATAAACGAGAGAAGGTGTGGGAAACAATGTCATTCTTAACTTTACTGAATGAAGATTTACAAAAAAAGTGGACTTTCCCATCCACAATGCCAATCCAAGATCAAATGATTCCGGCACTATTAGATGGAAAAGACGTAGTAGCTGAATCCCCAACAGGAACAGGTAAAACATTAGCATATCTATTACCGATTCTACAAAAAGTTGATGGTGCAAAAAAAGCAACGCAAGCACTAATCGTTGCTCCATCCCAAGAATTATGTATGCAAATTGTAGAAGTTATTCGTACATGGATTGCCGGTACAAATATTACGGTTGTCCCATTAATTGGTGGGGCAAATCCACAACGCCAAATCGAAAAATTAAAGAAAAAACCAACCATTGCAGTTGGTACACCAGGGCGTCTAAACGAGCTAGTTAAAGAGAAGAAATTGAAACTACATGAACTAACTACAATCGTTTTAGACGAAGGAGATCAACTACTAAGCCGCGATTATCGCGTTATTGTAAAATCATTTATCGACGGTGCAGACCACGAACGTCAAGTCGCAGTCGTATCAGCAACGATTACCGATGAAATCGAATTAGTGGCAAAGCGTATGCTACATGATCCCATACGTTTTCAAGTAAAATTAGATGAAACATTAACAGGTAGTAAGGTCGTACATTCCTTTGTAAAACTACAAGAACGTGATAAAACGGAATTTCTACGTAAATTATCACATATATCAGGAGTTCGAGGACTTGCATTTATGAACAATTTAGACCAAGTCTTAATGAAAAAATCTAAGCTTGAATTCCGCAATGCACCAATTGTGGCACTACATTCTGAGATGAAAAAGGAAGAAAGAAAAGCTGCTTTAGACAGTTTCCGTAAAGGTGAAGCTCGTATTCTAATTGCAACAGATGTAGCAGCAAGAGGTCTAGATATAGATGGATTAACGTATGTTATTCACGTAGACGTTCCATATACTAGAGAACAATATGTACATCGTTCAGGCCGTACAGGACGTGCAGGAGCAGATGGAGAGGTTATTACATTACTTTCGTATCACGAAGAACAAGCTTACCATAAGCGTGTTCGTGAATTATCGATTAAACCAGTTGAAAAAATATGGTCAAATGGTCAACTTGTAGAAGGACACGCAGAAATTAAACAAGTTCGAAAACAAACAAAGCCAAATGGTAATTCAGATGCTAATAAAACATCTAAAAAAAGAAATGAAAGTAGTTCATTTGGAGCTTCTTTCAAAGATTCAGGAAATAAAAAGTACTTTGCAAAGAAATCTAAGAAAAAATAATTAGAAGCGAGGTAATTAATGATGACATTTAAAGAAAAGCTAGAACAATTTGCTGAGTTAGCAGTAAAAGTTGGAGCTAATGTTCAAAAAGGCCAAACTTTATTGATTAATACAACCACAGATACGATTGAATTTACACGTCTAGTCGTAAAAAAAGCGTATGAAGCAGGTGCTGCTCGCGTAACAGTGAACTTCTCTGATGATGTAATCAATCGTGCTTATTTTGATCATGCACCAGACGATGAATTTGCAAAATTTCCCCGCTGGATTAGCGAACAACGTGATGAACTCATTGAACGTAAAGGTGCATTACTATGGATTGATGCTGCAGATCCAGATAATTTAACAGGTGTTCCTGTAGAAAAATTATCCGCTCATCAAAAGGCATCTGGAAAAGCTTTAGAAAATTACCGCGATGCTGTTATGAACGATAAAATTGCATGGTCAATCATTGCTGTTCCTTCAAAAAAATGGGCTGCGAAAGTATTCCCTAATTTGAAAGAAGAAGAACAAGTACCAGCATTATGGGAAGCAATCTTCAGAACAGTACATATCGGTGAAGGGAATGTCATTGATAACTGGGGACAACATTTGAAAAACTTAGATGCACGTGCTGACTTACTAAACAAAAAACGCTATGCAAAATTACATTACACAGCACCAGGTACAGATCTTACAATCGAATTACCAGATAAGCACATCTGGTGTACAGGTGCTAGCTATACTCCAGATGGTACTTCATTTGTTGCGAATATGCCTACGGAAGAAGTTTATACAATGCCTTCAAAATATGGCGTAAATGGTTATGTTTCAAACACAAAACCTTTGGTATTCCAAGGCAATATTATCGATCAATTCAAAATCACATTCGAAAATGGCAAAATTGTTCAAACAGAAGCAGGTGTAGGTGCAGAACTTCTGCAAGAATTAGCAAAAGCTGATGATGGGTCTCAATACCTTGGTGAAGTCGCTTTAGTACCACATGAATCACCAATTTCAGCTTCTAATATTCTATATTACAATACTTTATTCGACGAAAATGCATCCAATCACTTAGCAATCGGAGAAGCATACCCAACATGCTATGAAGATGGCAGTACGCTTACAAGAGAACAACTTGAAGAAAAAGGTATCAACACATCCATTACACACGAAGACTTCATGGTCGGCAGTGGCGAAATGGACATAGATGGTATCTTACCAGATGGAACAGTAGAACCAATCTTCCGTAAGGGTAGTTGGGCATTTTAAACAACAATCTAAAACTCCGCTCATAATGACATGAGCGGAGTTTTTATTCTTTAAAGTTTAAATGACTGAAAGCTGAGGAGTCTTATCAACTGATTATGATAATAGCGCTGAGTGGAGCTAATGGTGCTCTGAGTAGTGCTAAACAACAGGTGAGTGGTGCCAATGGAGCTCTGAGTAGTGCCAAACAACAGGTGAGTGGAGCTAATGCAGCTGAGTAGTGCCAAACAACAGGTGAGTGGTGCCAATGGAGCTCTGAGTGGTGCCAAACAACAGGTGAGTGGAGCTAATGGAGCTCTGAGTAGTGCTAAACATCTCTAAGATAGAAATAATCGAAATTTCATAAAAAATCGTCGCAAGCATCATACCTCACGACGATTCATCAAACTATTTCTTTATAGGAGTCTTCTTCTTTTTAGCATCAATTGCTTTTATGATGATTGGATAAACAATTGGAGCTATCTTAATAGCTGCTTTTACAACTTTTCGTAATTGCATATAGTAGCACTCCATTTCTTAGCTTTTCTGTATCTCACAATAATAAATACCCACAAAAATGAGATCTTAAACTCTAAGCACCTTAATTCCTTGAATAATATTCCAAATAAAAACTACAAGAGATATTACCACTTCTACAATCACAAAAACAAACCATAAAATCACTAAAAATGTACCATTACCAGATGATTCATCCATAATGTTCATTTCATAACTGAAAGGACTTGTTGCTATGGTAGCAATAAATAATATTACGCCAATAACAGTAGGAATAATTAGCAGTAGATGAGAGATAAATGCACGTTTTGCATGACTTTTTACATCTTGATCTGTAGATACAAAATAGACGATTAATGGTAATATAAATCCGGCAAAAAATATACTAAAATAGCAAAGGGCTGACAGTACGCGATTATTATCCAATATTGACACCTCCATTTACTATACATACGTATAATAATGGGCAAAAGATTCGCGTATACTTCATTTATTTTAGCGTTTTAAATCAATATTTAAACATTAATTATAGTAAAAATTTTTAAATCAATCCCTTAAAGTATTTCTTTTCTATGTCGCTCCAGATGGCGCTTTCCGCGGGCGAGCGTTGAGCCTCCTCGGAAGCCTTTGCTCCTGCATCGCTACGCTAGTTTCGTCGCAGAAAATTCTTTTTGCTTTTGCAGAGCAAAAAGAATTTTCACTGCGGGGTCTCACCTGTCTCGCTTTCCCGCAGGACTATGAATGAACTTCACTGAATTAACATCGCACGAAGAAAATGCGAATGCATTTTCGAGGAGTCGCCATCTTCCGCTTCATAGACAATGTTCTAATAGATATGGCATAAAACAATGGCCCATTTAATGTTCGAGTTTATTATCAAATCTTTGAATTATGAAATTAATTTACGTATAAACTGATTATCTAATTTTTGGATAATTAACATTGAAATACAA
>DATMJF010000069.1:0-4007 GCA_035554455.1 Rummeliibacillus sp. | reverse complement strand
ATTCAAATTATCACGGTAATTTTTCAAAATTTAACGACCTATACATACGGGTTGTATAATTTAATTTCAACAACAAAGTCAGGATGGGAAATTGCCAAGAATATTGTTAAATTGCCGATTGTTCATGGTTTAATACTCGGTGTTATTTTAAATGTAGCAAACATTCAATTGCCGCAGTTTTTATCCATTGCTGTTGGACATATGGCCGATGCTTTTGTTGCCATTGCGCTACTCACTTTAGGGGCACAGCTGTCAAAAATCCAAGTTAGTACGATGTTTAATAAAATGTTATATATGAGTTGTATCGGCCGATTACTAATGGGACCGTTAGTAGGTTTCGCATGGATTACTATTTTAGGATTCCATGGTGTTGTGGCACAGTCTTTATTAATAGCAAGTGCTTTTCCGACGTCACGAAACAGTTCCACTTTGGCATTAGAGTATGATGTAGAGCCAGAACTCGCAGCACAAACAGTTCTTTTTACAACGGTTGTTAGCTGTATGACTGTTACCATCGTGATTTATGTGGCGAAATTATTATATGTATAAAGGGGTAAAACTTTGAAATCATTACGATTAGATTATTGAAATTTAAAATCTTGAGAGAGCCTTGCTACATATTGTAGTAAGGCTTTTTCCAAATCTTAAGAAAATCTTCATTCTTTTGACAGCTAATTATTAAGATTTTTTCCATATACTTGTTAATAGATTGATTGTTGAGGGAGGAGTACGGATTTGATTAGGTTACAAAATGTAAATCATACTTTTAAAATTGGTAAAAAAGGTAGTGAAAAGAAGGTTCCTGTGTTGAAGGATATTTCTTTTTCGGTCGAACAAGGTGAGATTATCTCGATTGTTGGTAAAAGTGGATCTGGTAAATCGACATTATTAAATGCAATTGCAGGTTTTTTAAAGCCAGAGCAGGGGTCAATTATGATACATGGTAAAGAAACGACGAATTTAACAGAAGCAGAGCATGCAAAATTTCGCTCTAAAAATATAGGCTTCATCTTTCAAAATTTTCAGTTGATGCCGGGATTAACGGCTTTTGAAAATATCGAATTGCCTTTGAAAATTCAAGGCATGGGCAAAAATGCACGCTTTCAAGTAGTTCAAAATATTTTACTAAAGGTTGGTTTAGAGAAAGTATCAGATCATTATCCAAATGAATTATCTGGTGGTCAACAACAACGTGTGTGTATTGCTAGAGCGCTTGTGACAAATCCACCAATTATTTTAGCAGATGAACCAACTGGAAGTTTAGATTCTGAAACGGAACAAGAAATTTTACAGCTGATCATGCTATTAAATGAATCGATGGATATTACATTTGTTATCATCACCCATGATGAAGAAGTAGCGAATATAGCACATCGAAAATTCCGTATGCATGATGGTGTATTGAAGGAGGCTGTTCCAAGTGCAGTTTAGAGATCAAGTTGATTTTGTTCGACAACATGTAAAGAAAAATCGTATGCGTATTTTCACGACTATATTAGCAACAACGATGGGTTGTGCGTTTTTAATCGTATTAGCATCGATTGCTTTTGGTCTACAGGGTTCTCTGAAGAAAGAAATTTTATCAGATAGTTCTGTGACGAAGATAGAAGTATATAGTAGTGAGGGAGAAGGTATTAATCAAAAGGCGATTAAAAAAATTCCAAATGTACAAGCCTTAGTTGGAACGACCCAGTTCAATTCTGCAGTGAGCTCTACTGTAAAATTTGAAAACCGTACTGGGTATGGTGATGTCAAATTTAATAATTTCGAAGAACAACATAAGGCTAAAATTAAATTATCAAAGGGAACATACCCTACAAATGATGATGAAATTGTTGTTGGCTATAATTTAGGACTCAATTTATTGACGAAACAGGAGGAACAAAGCACAAAAGAAGATCAAACAGGGGACGAGCAAGCAAAAAAAGGTTATCAGCATTCACTGCTTGGTAAAACTATTTCAATATCTTTTACTCCGGAAAATGGTGAGAAGCATACAAAAGCACGTCAATATAAAGTGGTCGGAATCGGAGAGAAGCCTTCTAAAGAGTGGGCTATGGATATGAGTATACAGCTGAGCGAAACGATGAAGCCAGTCATTTTAAAGGATTTTAATGCAATAGCTGATAAAACAATGAAAGACAAAGACTTCTATAATGTGAGCTACAATGTTTACGCAACAGATATAGAGGCAGTTAAAGGTATACTCAAAGAATTAAAGGATATGGGTTTATCCGTATATTCAGTAACAGAGCAATTAGATCAATTAAATGTATTTTTCCTAGCCTTAAAAGTAGGACTTATTTTTGTAGGAACAATAGCGGTTTTAATTGCTTCTATTGGTATTTTCAATACGATGACAATGGCTGTAACTGAACGTACTCGTGAAATAGGTGTGATGAAGGCGATTGGTGCTGGTCCAAAGTTAATTCAAAGATTGTTTGTAATGGAAAGTGCTTATATAGGTATTTTAGGAACAGTTATTGCGATTATCATTTCTTATATCATTAGCTTTTTGGCGAATTTTGCATTGCCAAAAATCTTAGATGCGGTCATGCCTGGTAGTGGTATTGAAAAAGCAGGAATTCAATTTTCAACGATACCATGGGAGCTTGTCGTAATTGCATCATTGATTAGTATAGGTGTTGCTATTATGAGTGGTTGGCGTCCAGCTCGAAAGGCAACGAAGATTGATGTCATCCAAGCATTACGTCAAGAATAAAAATAGACTAAATAAAAATCCCTGAGTCATCATAAGACTCGGGATTTTTAGCTTTTCTATTAGAAAATTTAAATTAGTTCAATTACATAATAGATAATTGGTATAGATCTCGTTCTAAGAAATCTCAGTACGATATAATCAGCAGAAAGATAAAAAGGTTGGTGGTAGATTTGATGAATAAAGATTTTTATAATGGTGAGAATTTTTGGAATGAGGAACCTAAATATAAGCGTATCGAATATCCTATTAACGATGAAACAATAAAAAAAGCTGAAAATATATTGGATGTTCACTTCCCATTATCTTTTATTGAACTGATGAAAAAACAAAATGGTGGTGAACTTAACTATCCTTATTTTACAGAATACAAAGAGGCCCTTCCGAGCATAGAGCCGATTCATTTTGAAAAAGATGATATGGGTATATTATCTTCCAAAGAATTGCTAGAAGAATCAGGTCTTCCACAAGAATTAATTGTTCTTTGGACAGATTTTCATCAATGGGGCGTTTTAGATTATCGAAAAGGGAATGAACATCCATCTGTTGTATATATAGTGGAGAACTATTTTACAGAGGAAATGGAATGGGAATTTCATAAGATTGCGGACACTTTTGATGACTTTTTAAATCAGTTGTTCCGAATAAATCCAAAAAAAGCAAAGAGACGAAAAGGATTTTTTAAACGAAAAAGACGGTGAGCAAATAAAAGGACATTGCTAATAGGTAATGTCCTTAAATTGTAGATAAAGCAGTTGTATGTTTACTCGCACATTCGATAAACCGCTTTACTACTGGAGAGACGTAACCTTGTTTACGCCAAACCATCATTGTTGTGCGAGTACAAGTCGGATGATTAAGCTTAATAGGAATAACTTTTTCTGAGTTAAGTCTAAACTAAAATAAAGAGACTGTAGACAAACTTTACTTTAACACGGTTTGTCTACAGTCTTCTTTATTTGGATATTTTGTCGAATTGTTCTTAATTGAGAATCTAGAATCTTAGTGGTATTGAACTTCTTTGAGTACATCGATCGTGTTAATATCGATACCCATTGCTTTTGCGACGCCTTCGCCATATTTAGGATCTGCTTTGTAGCAGTGGATGATATGACGTTCTTTTATGAATTGTTCAACGCCTTCCATGTTACGAGCAGTGTTCTCAAATAGACGTTGTTGTTCATCTTCGCTCATGATGTTGAATAATTTACCTGGTTGTTCGAAGTAATTATCATCATCTTCACGGAAGTCATAGATATCTGCTGGACCTGCTTCTTCAGCTGGGTTT
>DATMJF010000068.1:0-2035 GCA_035554455.1 Rummeliibacillus sp. | reverse complement strand
TCTGTAGTCTCTTTAAAAACCCTTAGGTGTTCAATTTTCAGATACTACTCCCAGCTGTTGCATTAATGTAAGATTATCCTCTAGGTGCCAATCCTCAACGACTTTCCCATTCTTGATATGCAAATATCAAGCGCATAGCCGGTAACCAACAACCCTGCCGCGCTTAAGGTAACATTCAAATCGTTTGCTACATCCGGAAGAATACCCATGATGACGAACTCTGTGGTACCGATAGCAAGAGCACTGATTAAGAGAGCAATGAGCGCTACCGGCAATTTAATTCGTTGATTTCTCTCACTAATTTTGATCACCTCCTCAATAAAGTGATGAATAATAAGTTCATAGATATTATATGTGCAGTAACTTCATTTATGGAAGTAGTGATATTTATTTCATAAAGTTTCTGAAAGTATACTATTGTGATATGATAAGGTAAATCAGTAAAAAATTTTTTAGGGAGGATGTGTCAGATGAGTGATATTGAGCGAATCGTATTGACCAAAGGAACACCAGGTGAGCCTTGCCCCATTGCTAAAACGCTTGACGTGATCGGTACCAAATGGACCTTTTTAATTATTCGGGATCTGCTTATCGAAGGAACGATGCGATTCCGTGATTTATTGAAATCGATGGATGGAATTAGTCCGAAAACACTTTCATTACGTCTTAAGGAATTGGAGGATCATGGGATAGTGGAAAGAAAGGTATTTCCAGAGGTCCCTCCTCGTGTGGAATATACGTTAACAGAAAAAGGGAAACGATTGGAAAGTATCTTCATTGAATTAAAGAGATTTGGATTAAATTTATAGAAGATTAAATATAGACCATTCTTTAAATTTGTGAGCGTCAATTATGAACGATATCTGAAATGCTTTGATTTATGGAGAAAAATCGAATCGGCTAGGTTAGTTATTACCAGCAGACGAGTTAAATGACTCGGCCGGGTGGTGTGGTTAATCGATGTAACGAATGCAACGATTATTCTAAAAGGAAAAACAAAGAGAAATTATGATTAAATACATATTTAACCCCTCAACTACTTAATGGTTGAGGGGCTTTTAATTGTTATACTATTTTTTTAGTGGTAATTCAAAAAATTTTCATCACTATGACTGATTGGAACATATTTATCAGTTTCAGCTTTTACATTACTCTTCTGATAAAATGTGAATACACCAATGCCGATTAAAAGAGTAGTACCTATGACTAATATAAATTTATTTGTTTTTTTCATAAAATATCCTCCTAAATAGTTTTAGTTTCAGTTTCCACCATAACAAGTGAAACGAGTCGCTTTGCTTATTTATTTAAGTGTAAAGAAATTGAAGGAAACGGTAGGAGATTGTTAGTTGTATCACCTGAAAGAATTGTCGATTTAACAGGAGCTACATTAGTACTTATGGGAAAAGAATAGAGTTAACTGTTAATTAAGCTTAGAATAAACATTGAAATTTAGCGTAAGTTTTTCCATTGATCGGATGGGTTAATGTTTATATTTCTTGAGCTAAATTAATATTAGACAAATGTGTATTTACAGTATATTATTAAATTAATAAAGTCCTTTATAGGAAAAAAGTTGAATTCGCATATTACAAAGAGTAATCGTGTTTGTTCGGTACTTTTTGTAATATGTGAATTTTTTTCTTTTAAAAAGCTTATATATTAATAATTTTTTTAATGGAGGTCATTTAAATGACACAAGGTACAGTAAAATGGTTTAACGCAGAAAAAGGTTTTGGTTTCATCGAAGTTGAAGGCGGAGCAGACGTATTCGCTCACTTCTCAGCAATCCAAGGCGACGGTTTCAAATCTTTAGACGAAGGTCAAAAAGTTGAATTCGAAGTTGAAGAAGGCCAACGAGGACCACAAGCTGCAAACATTGTAAAACTTTAATTTTTAATTAGTTATTTTTAGAAGTATCTAAAAAACTAGAGGAATCCTTTCAATAAGGTTCCTCTTTTTTATATACAATTAACACTAAAAAGGCGATGAGTAGCTTTTGTAGCTAAGAACGCTTGTGAAGACTGATGTTTAT
>DATMJF010000067.1:0-6244 GCA_035554455.1 Rummeliibacillus sp. | reverse complement strand
TAGATAAGGTATCCACACCTAATTTAGAATGATCAGCTAATAGAATGATTTGTTTTGATACATCGACCATGATACGTGAAACGAACGATTCGTTTAAATGATAATTGCTCACTCCATTCAATATTGATACACCGCCGGCTGAAATGAACGCCTTATCAATATTGAATTGATTCAACATTTGCTCGGCAAGATGCCCACTTACAGACTGCTGTTTCGGGTCAATTTGTCCCCCCAGCAATAATATCTCTCCTGTAAATTGATTTTGATTGAGAGATTCTGTTAATACAGTAGAGACAGGAATAGAGTTTGTTAGAATGGTCAAGTTCTTTCGGTTTTGAATAAAATGGGCAAATTCAAGCGTGGTGGTACCGACATCGATCGCAATAACATCACCATCGGAAATGAGTTCCGCTGCCTTTTGTCCTATTTTTATTTTTTCTGCTTGATTTACCGTAGTTCGCTGTGAAAACGGAGGTTCTCCGGATTGAAAGATGGTTGCAATCGCCCCACCATAAACCTTTTTTAGGGACCCCTTCTCTTCAAGCATCGTCAAATCGCGCCGTATGGATTCCTCAGAAATACTAAATTGTTCAGCTAAGTCAGCGACTTTTACTTTCCCATCTCTTTTAAGTAAATTTAAAATTTCATTCTTTCTTTCCTCGGGTAAAATGGTCATAATATCTCCTAAATACTTATAAGTTATAAAGCGATACAATCTTTTTTTGGTATAAGAATTTGAACAGATGTGCCTTTGTCAAGAATTCCTCCTTGATGGTGAAGCGAATCCACGTGGAAAATAGAACCATCCACTTCCACTTCATATCGTAACACATTCCCTGTCATGGAAATATCCTTAATAGATCCCTTGGTCTTCCAGTTATCTGATTGTGCAGGGAGATCGCGATCAGCAGGTACCAATTGTAAAACTTCCGGACGAATAGCAACATCCTGTCCCTTCAATTCGGTGCTGCAAACAAGTTGATTAAAAGCATTTATATTCATAACATTATAGTTTCCGATAAATCTTGCAACAAATGCATTGACCGGAGAAACATAAATGTCTGAAGGTGTACCAGATTGAACAATGTTTCCTTGATTCATAATAAAGATTTTATCAGACATCGTCATCGCTTCTTCTTGATCATGGGTAACAAAGATTGTTGTAATATCCAATTCTCTTTGTATTCGTCTTAATTCCTTTTGTAAGTTTTTTCTGATTTTTGCATCCAACGCGCTTAATGGTTCGTCCAAAAGTAACACTTTCGGTTCCATCACAAGTGCACGTGCAAGTGCAACCCTCTGCTGTTGTCCACCAGACAATTGATGAGGATAGGAACCTTCCTTACCTGTTAAATCAACCATATCAATCATGTTTTGCACTTTTGATTTTATATTTTTCTCTTTTTTCATTTTAAGACCGAATGCGATGTTATCAAAAACAGTCATATTTGGGAAAAGAGCATAAGACTGAAACACCATACCAACCTCACGCTGGCGTGATGATAAGTTCGTAATGTTCTTTTGATCGACAAAGATATTTCCTACATCCACTTCTTCAAGTCCTGCAATCGAACGTAATAACGTACTTTTCCCACATCCGCTTTGCCCGAGAAGGGTAGCAAATTCGCCTTTTTGTAATGTTAAGGAAATATTATTTAAAACCACCTGATTATCATATTTTTTGGTCACTTGATCAATAGTTACATATGTCATAAGTTATCTCCTTCTAAAGAAGTTATTTTTCTAGAATATTGCTGCTTAAAATCAAAAACTTCATTTCTTATTTAGTAGAAATGGTCTTTTTTGGATTTTTAAACGTAATTTTTAAAATTACCCATGTTAAAATCATAATAACTAAATAATACGTTATGACAATTGCACTTGAAAGATGGCCACTGCTAATCATTTGGTTAGATAGATAAATTTGTAGAGTTTCAAACTGCCCTCCCACAAGTAGCTTAGCAAAAGAAAACTCACCAAATAAAAGAGCGACGGATAAAAGAGTAGATACTAAAATACCAGATAAAATATTGGGTAACACTACTGATCGAAAGGCTTGAAATTTTGTTGCCCCCAGTAATTCGGCAGCGTCAACAAGTTCTACTGCATTTATGGTCCGAAGACTATTGCTAATCCCCTGATACATGTATGGTAAAATCGTTACAAAATAAGCACCAATCAAAATCCACGGTGTACCGGAAATTTGAATCGGTCCATTGGAATATAATTTAATTAACCCAACAGCCCCAACAATTGAGGGAATTCCATAAGGAAGCATGGCTAGGGCTTGAAGCAATCCTTCCAATTTAGGTAAATAGACATTTATTATAAAAATGGTAGGTATCATGATTAACATACTGAGTCCCACTGTCATAACAATCAGAAATAGAGTTCGTAGAAAGGCAGCAAAATATCGTGGATCTTGAAATAATTCAATATACCATTTCATTGTCCAAGACTCAGGTAAAATGGTATGATCCCAAGTACCAGCTATGGAAAATAAAAATGTACCCAGTAGCGGAATTAACAAATAAATGATTAATAACCCTACGGCAGATTTATGAAATTTCATAGAAGACTTCATCGTAAATCTCTCCTAACTCGACGCATCATTCGCTGATTAAACCACATTGCTATGATCATAGTTGATGCTAATAGAACACCCAGTGCACTACCTAGATGTGGATTCAATGTAACTTCACTGGAAACAAGATTCGCTATTTGCAATGATAATAGATTATAGTTGCTACCGACTAAGGCATAGGCTGTTGCATAAGCCCCCATGGCATTCGCAAACAAAATACTGAATATACCAACAATACTAGGTAACAAAACTGGTAGTCCGATATGAATCCAAAACTTAAGTTTAGAAGCTCCTAATAATGCTGCAGCTTCATTCCATTGGTGTTTAATCCCCTGAAAGGAAGGATAAAGAAGCATAATTGCCAATGGTATTTGAAAGTAAACGTAAACGAGAATTAATCCTGTCCAGGAATATAAATTAAAGTGGGCAAAAACATCCATTCCAAGCTTGGCGAAGAGTAAAGTAAATAGCCCATTGTTTCCGAGTAAAATAATATATGAAAATGAAAGTGGAATTCCTTCAAAATTAGAAGTCATATTCGCAATCATGAGTAGCCGGTTTTGTGCTTTCTTTGAGAATTTTGTAAAGGAATAAGCCAAAACAATTGCCACAATGATAGAAGTTATGGCAGAAAATAGTGAAATAAGAACACTGTTTTGAATTCCTTGCAAGTAAAATTTACTTTTGAATATAGTTATATATTGATCCAATGAAATTTTGATTCCATCGTCTGCATAGAAGCTATCTTTCACCATGGAAATTAACGGTCCAATTTCAAAGCCAATAACCAGAATGAAAAATGGCAGTAAAAGAGCTAATAAAAACAGCTTTTGTTTTTTTATTTTGAGCAAGATTTTTCTCTCCTCTATTGTGCTAGCAATTTATTTGAATCGATTTAGCTAAATATGCTAAATCGATTCAAACAATATTTGGGGAATTTTCTTCTGAAAGTACAGAAGACATGTAAGCATAGTTTACAAAGCTTAGCTCCTTAGTCGTCGAATCTATTTCATAATAGATAATCTGTAATTTTTAATGGACGACCGATTATTTCAACCCAGGGAATCGATAAGAGATCATTTTTTCCGTTTGTTCAATACCTAAGAGTTCACAAACGAGTGGTGCAAAAGCCAATTGTGGAACGACTTCCTCGTGAATACCAGTTTCAATTCTTGGACTAATGATAAAAAGTGGTACATCGCGCTCACCATCAGTGATGCCTCCATGGTTACCTGTTTCACTCATACCATGGTCAGATGTAATTAAAATATGGTAACCTTCTGAGATCCAAGTAGGTAAAAGTTGTGCTAACAAACTTGCCACTTTTAAAATTTGTTCACGGTATTCTTTTGATTCTGATCCGAAATTTTCACCTTTTACATCAACTCCCATTGGATGAATGTATAAAAAGTGTGGATCATACTTTCTACGTAATGCTTCTGCATCCATTAGGACATGACTATCTGGATAATCATCATCCCAATAAAATGATCCATGTTGAATTGGTTTAGACTCATCATCTTGATGACGGTCTTCAATATAATTGAATGGAGCACGATTATAAAGCTCGCTTACCCAGTAATAAGATGCAGTTGCATTTCTTAGGCCATTTTCTTGAGTAAGATGGAAAATACTCTTCTGTGAAGAAAGTCGAACAGATAGATTTGATGTAATTCCATTCATTGATGCAGGTGTACCTGTCAGTAATACTTCATATAATGGGCGAGAAAGACTAGGAAGCTCTGACTTTACTTTATAAAGTGCCGCTTGATTCGTTTCAACCAAGTGCTGAACAAACCCCAGTGCTTCAGACCCCTTATCGTATCGCATGCCATCAACAACAATCACTATAACTTTATTTGACATTTACTACTACCTCCTCTTGCCATAATTGTGGTAACGTTTTAGCCGTTTTTTCCCAAGCTTTAGGGTCTTTAATAGGTTTTGCATTTTTGTATTCCGCTTTTGGAATTAATTTGTTTTCAACATCTTTTGGAAGTTTTACATCATCACGAATTGGACGAGCATACCCTTTCGCCAAGTTAATTTGTCCTTGGTCACTAAGGATATATTCTCTAGTCGCCATCGCAGCATATGGATGTTTTGCATATTTATTAATAATGGTCGTGTAGCCACTTACTACGGAACCTTCTTTTGGAATGCTTACATCAAATTGATTACGGTTGATTTGGTTAGCATAACCTAGTGCATTGAAATCCCATACAATTGCAACTGGTACCTCGCCTTTTTCAATATTAGCCGGTTTAGCATCTGTTAGACTTAGACGTCCTTGCTTGGCAAGCTTCGCAAAAAAGTCGATCCCAGGTTGAATATTTGATTCACTACCACCATAGGCCATTGCTGCAGCAAGCACACCCATCTGATTCTGTGCTCCGTTCAGAACATCTCCAATCGATACTTTATAATTTCCCTTTAATATGTCATCCCAGGATTTTGGAGGGTTTTTAACCAAGTTTTTATTTGTTAAAAAGGCAATCGTTCCTTGGTATCCAACTACCCAATTCCCTTTATCATCTTTCGCCCATGAAGGTACATCCTTCCAATGAGAAGTTTTATACGGTAGAGCTAATCCTTTTTCTACTGCAATTGGAGCAAAAGACATCCCCATGTCACCAATATCAGCTGTTGCATTCTGTTTTTCAGCTTCAAATTTAGCAATCTCTTCGGCACTGGACAAATCAGTATCAGCGTGTTTTAAATTATATTTTTTGGTAATGTCGCCCCAAGTTTGTCCCCAGTTTGCCCATGAGTCAGGCATACCAGCACTATTAATTTCCCCCTCTTTTTTTGCTTTTGCTTCAATTTCTCCAATAGTTAACTTATTTGGGTCACTAATAGCCGGAGCAGCAGATTCATCTTTGGCTCCACATCCAGCTAAACCTAGTAAACTCATCCCTAACACCGCTGCTTGAATAGATCGAATAGATTTCTTGCTCCATTTTTGATTCATTAACATTTTCCTCCAATTGGTGTTGTTTTGTGTTGATTGTTTACTGTTTCAGTATAAAACCACAATGTAAAAGCCACATTAACGCAATGTAAAAGGATTGTATATTAAAAAAAGAGAATGGTTTACATTTAGAGGATTGGAGCGTTTTGACTGTGATAAAGAAAATCCAAAAGTGGAAGCGATTCGATGTTGACTTATCATAGAAAGAAGAATGAAGTACACTTGGCGCTTGGCGTAAGAGTGGAAATCAACAGGCAATATTCTTCGATATCCCGGTTGGTCTTATACTCATATAGAATCCGTTATACATTACATATCAAAAAAATTGGTGCTAATTCATCTTCACTTAGTCTTTATCCTCAAATACTTTGAAAAATGGAAATGCTATTCATTTACTACAAGTGAGTTTCCTCACTACACGTTGACGCAAACCTTCATAACGAAACAGAAAAGAAGCTACCATATAAAAAGATAGTGTGAATTAGATTTTCATTCCATCTTTTTTATCTCTTGGTATTTTTAATAAATGAACTTTTGAATTTTGTAATTTAACAAATGGGAGATTTATAAAATTTATTTGTAATTAAGTAGGTGAAAAGATTGGATAAGATTTCAGGGGATTTTAGAGAAAAATACAAAGATTATATACACTTGATTTGAATAAATGGTAAGGCTTTCATTCCGCTACA
>DATMJF010000066.1:0-2175 GCA_035554455.1 Rummeliibacillus sp. | reverse complement strand
GAAGCAGATGAGCTATTAGAATTTGTTGTAGAATTGTTTGATCCTGTATTTGAATTTGTACCTTTGTTTGATCCTGTGTTTGAAGTTGTTCCTAGGTTTGAACCAGTATTTGGTGTTTTACCTTTGTCTGATCCTGTGTTTGAAGTTGTTCCTTGGTTTGAACCAGTGTTTGGTGTAGTACCTTTATCTGATCCCGTGTTTGAAGTTGTTCCTTGGTTTGAACCAGTATTTGGTGTTGTACCTTTGTCTGAACCATATAGAGAAGCTAAATACTTATCTAGTTCAACTTTAGTAAATTTTTTAACTTTAATAGTGTTAAGTGAATTATTATTTACATTCACCCAATTGTAAGCTTGATTATATTGCCAATTACAATTTGACACTGAAGTTTGCTTAGCTGCATCATTATTGACTGTTTTAGCCGAAGCATCTAAAGCTCCACTTGAAACTCCCACCGTCATTAGTAGGCTTAATGGTAATGCCCATTTTGTCATTTTGTTCATCTTGCATTCCTCCTTGTCTGCATCAAGCTTATCGTACGTATGCGACAAAAAGTTGCCCAATGATTACCACTTTCTCCAAGAGGGGTCTCATTGGGCAGTATTAAAGCATCTTATTTGGTAGATACTTGAAGTCTATCTGCTTATTACTATTTCACAAGGGTTGACAGCTATTAAACTTCATAGTTAATTTAATAGTCCGATCACTTCTAATTCGTTAACATTTTCCCCAATAATCACAAGATTAGAATCCATATGGACGTATTCTGGAAGCCATTGCGTTAAACCATATGCATATTGAAAAAGCATCGGATTTTTTATACCTTTCACAGGTACATATCCTTTCATTCGATAAACAGATTCAGGAATTGTACGTACCCAATTTTCAAATTCCTCTTGTGTAAAATCTACTGATTCAGGGAAAGTGACAAGACGAGAGCTTAAATGTAAATGATGACCTAAATCTGCTTTATGAATATCTGATGGTCTTGCTGTTGCATGTAAACTTTGTAAAAACTTTAAAGGCATTCTTGCATTTGTAGTCTGTATTATTTGTGCATGTGGATTTAAACTTTGTAATTCAAACGTAACTTTAGCTCTTTCCGCTTCAGTTAATAAATCCATCTTATTTGCCAAAATTAAATGTGCATGGCGAATTTGCTCCAAAAATAATGAACGTGTTTGAGGAGACATTTTATCGCGTTCTAACCAGCGTTTACTATCTGCAACGGTAACAATCCCTTTAATATTCAATTGATCGGCAAATAATGGAGAATAAACTGCATCTAACGCCTCTACTGGATGAGCTGCACCAGTTGTTTCAATAATCAGTACGTCAAAATCAGAATCTGCTAATAATGATTGAATTTGAGCTTCTGTTTTTTCAGCTCCAGAACAGCATATACAACCATTTAGCATTTCTTTTAATGGAATCCCCTCGTCCACTGCTTGCGAGTCAAAATTCAACTTACCAAGCTCATTCATAATGACTGCTGGTTTTAGGTTTTGTTCTTTTAATTGGCGAATCATATCCACCAACATTGTCGTTTTACCACTTCCTAAAAATCCGCTAAATAAAAATACGTCTTTCATAATGATCACTCCTAAGATAAACTATCTAGCTGCGATTGCTAGTTATTAAAAATTGTTGTGTTTCATTTTTTTCTGCTGTTTTGCAATCTGAATAAATAAGAATTAAGCTAACACCTTTTTCACTCGAAATTTCGCAGTATCAACTTTACTTGCTATTAGTAATCTTGCACTAGAGTTCAAAAGAATAATTTTGATTTTGAAGGGTTTTTGACACTACTAAATCTCATTATCCCTACTCAGCAAGTTCATTAGCATCTCTCAGAGGTTCATTGGCACTACTAAGTTCATGATTGGTACCACTTGGCTTCATTATCCTTACTCAACAGGTGATTAGCACCACTCGACTTCATTATCTTTACTCAGATGTCTATTTGCACCTCTCTCAGTTCAATTCCTTAATAATAAAGAGCTGACAAGAATACGTCAGCTCTCTTCATGATTATTTAGACAACTACTGTTATCTATTTGATTTCTGTTTTAACTATTTCCATCGCTTTTTTCAATTGTGGATCGTCTTTTTTAATTTTCAAGCGAAGTTCTTCCATCAACGCATAAGTAGTATCACCTTTTAGTTCTCCAGTCA
>DATMJF010000065.1:0-4206 GCA_035554455.1 Rummeliibacillus sp. | reverse complement strand
TTCTTGACATTGATTTCAGTATAGTTTGGATTTACACCAATCCAAGGTGATCCTGATGTAAATCCTGCATTTTCTTCATCAGACCATTGCATAGGTGTACGAGAATTCCCACGGCTTGTTTTCCAAGCAACTTCCATTAATTCTTCGTGAGACAGACCTTTTGCAAGACCTTCGTTATAATTATTGCTAGTTGCAACATCTCTATATTCTTCAACGGAATCGAAATGTACATTTGTCATCCCTAATTCTTGACCTTGATAAATAAATGGAGTTCCCTGCATAAAGAAATACATTGTTGCTAAAGCTGTAGCACTTTCCCGCCAATATTTTAGATCATCTCCTAAAGTTGAAACAACCCGAGATTTATCATGATTTTCTATAAATAAGGCATTCCATCCTTTACCTTCTAGCGCTTTTTGCCATCTAGATAAAATGCTTCGTAATTCGTCTACATCTAGTTTGTTTTTCATGTTTTTTTCCCAAAGACTTAAATGTTCAAATTGAAAAATCATATTAAATACGCCATCTTTTTC
Source organism: Rummeliibacillus sp. (assembly GCA_035554455.1). GTDB lineage: Bacteria > Bacillota > Bacilli > Bacillales_A > Planococcaceae > Rummeliibacillus. Next base: position 3,673 of record DATMJF010000065.1, on the reverse strand, counting down.
CCCAACCCATTGATCGACCTCATCGATTCCAACACCATTTGCTTCTCCGACTGTCATAATATCGTATTTTGCAAATGCTGCTTGTTTGAGTTCCTGCAAAAAAGGCGTAATTCCAGGTACATTCATATATTTTTCCCATGCTTGAACATAGTGAAGGTTTGAGGGATTTGGCATATCGGAAAATGACGTATCCTTTTTGATATGACTAATTGCATCAACCCTGAATCCATCAATTCCTTTATCGAGCCACCAATTGACCATTGAATAAACTGTATTTCTTACATCTTTATTTTCCCAGTTTAAATCGGGCTGTTTTTTTGAAAATAAATGGAGGTAGTACTGATTGGTTTCCTGATCGAACGCCCAAGCTGATCCCCCAAATATACTGCCCCAATTAGTTGGTTCTTCACCATTTACACCATCTCGCCAAATATACCAGTTTCTTTTATCATTCGCCTTTGAAGAACGAGATTCGACAAACCATGGATGTTCGTCACTGGTATGGTTAATGACTAAATCGATGATTAGTTTCATTTTGCGACGATGCACTGCTTCCAGCAATTCTTCAAAATCTTCCATCGTCCCCAATTCTTCTGATATGGATTGATAATCACTAATATCATATCCATTATCATCATTTGGCGAACGATACATCGGACAAATCCAAATAACATCAATCCCCAAGCCTTCAAGATAGTCGAGTCTACTGATTAACCCCCGAAGATCCCCAATTCCATCGTCATTCGAATCTTGGAAACTTCGCGTATACACTTGATATGCAACTGCTTCTTTCCACCATTCTTTTTTCATATTTCACCTCTTATACTTAATTGCATCAATTGTTAACGCTTTAGTGGATTGTCTTTCAATTAATGTTGTAGGTATGAAGCGATTTTTGATTGGTATTTGTGTGTTATTTATTTTTTCGAATAAGTAATTTGCCGCTTCTAGACCTAATTGAAAAATCGAAATATCAACAGTCGTTAAAGGCGGTTTGACAAATGCTGATAAAGCGTGGTTATTAAAACTAATGATTGAAATGTCATCAGGTACACGAATAGATAGTTCCTCTAAATGCCGAATAATCTCATAAGCTACTGAATCATCATGAGCAATAAGAGCTGTTGGCGGGACTTCTAAATTCATAAGCTGTCTAATACTTTCAATATCATTTGTGTCCTGATCTTGATTATGAATAATATAATCTTCTATATACTGGAGATTCAAATCTTTTAGCGCAGATTTGAAACCTCCTAAACGGTCTAATGAAACGACATATTCTAGATTCCCACCTATAAACGCAATTTGCTTGTGGCCCAAGTTAACAAGATAGTTTACTAATTCATAAGCAATTTTCCGATTATCGTTATCAATATATGTAATTTCATCTTCATATTGATATGGACGTCCTACCATCGTAAATGGAAAATCTGCTTCTTTCAAAAACGCCAATGTGCGGTCATTCATTTTTGAGTAAAGTAATATAATCCCGTCTACCTTTCTACTTTTTACCATCGACTCAACTTCTTGGTAGATTTCTTCTTCGTTACCTCCTGTTGAGAGGTACATTCCATATTTGTTTGAATGTGCACTTGTACAGATGCCACGGATAACTTCTGGAAAAAAAGGATTTTGAAAAGCAAGAGAAGTGGAATGAGACATGATCACTCCAATCGTTTTTGTACTCTTAGCAGCTAAATTCCTCGCCTGGAAGTTTGGATGATAATTTAATCGATCCATCACTTGTCTAACTTTTCGCTTTGTTCTTTCACTAATTCTTGGACTATCTGAAATAACCCGAGATACAGTCGATGGCGACACATTTGCTTCTCTTGCAACATCTATGATTGTAACTGGCAATGGGCACCCATCCTTCCATTGATTATTTAATGGCACCTTCAGATACACCTTTTATAATGGATTTCTGCGCAAAGAAGTAGGCAATGATGACCGGAATAATCGCCAAGGTTAAACCTGCTAATGCAAGATGCCATTGTTTTGTATACTCTCCGAAGAAAAAGAACATTTTTAATGGGATCGTCTCCATCCCTTTTTGGTTAATCACTAATGATGGTAATAAATAATCGTTCCAAATCCAGATAGTATTCAAGATCCCTACTGTTACTGTTATTGGTTTCAGCATTGGGAAGATAATGTACCAAAATATTTGAAATTTATTTGCTCCATCAATGGTTGCTGCTTCATCCAAAGATTTTGGAATCGAATTCAAAGCACCATGGTATAAGAAAATGGATAAACTTGCTCCGAATCCTAAATACATAAAGATTAGGCCCATACGATTCAGCATTTCAACTTTCCCGAAAATTGTAATAAGAGGAATCATGACAGACTGAAAAGGTATTAACATCGCTGCTACAAACAGAAAGAAGATTACAGTACTAGTACGACTCTTTACACGAGATAATGCATAAGCTGCCATTGAAGAGAAAATAATGATCAATACCACACTAATCACGAGAATAAGTAGCGAATTTCCGAAGGTTCTTATGAAATCTAATTCTTTAAAAGCCTGCACATAGTTATCAAATGTTACTGTACTAGGAGGCTTTAAAGTATCTTCGAAAATTTCTCGCTTTGTTTTTAAAGAATTGATAATCATTAAGTAGAATGGAAGTAGCCAAATAACTCCTAGTACAATCCCAATTATCTCAAGGGGAATTAAATACGTTTTCCGCATTACATCTCCACCTCACGCTTCTTATTGATATAAACTTGGACTAAAGCGATAACTGCTACAATAATGAAGAAAATGACTGCTTTCGCTTGAGCATAGCCCATATCATACTTTGTAAATGCTGTATTAAAGATCTCCATTGCGACCATTTGTGTTGAGTTAAAAGGACCACCAGCTGTTAAAGATAAGTTTTGGTCGTACAGCTTAAATGAATTAGAGAGGGTTAAAAACATACTGACTGTAAATGCAGGTGCAACTAGCGGAAATAGTACGTAGCGGATTTTTTGAAAAGCATTGGCACCATCTATTTCAGCAGCCTCTAGTAGTTCCTTGGAAACCCCTTCAATGTGAGCGATATAAATAACCATAATATAACCAGCCATTTGCCAGCTCATTAATATAGCTAGTCCCCAAAAACCCGTACCTGGAGTAGATAACCATCCTTGTAAACTTTCCATTCCGACAATTTCCCCAAAGCTTGCAAAGACCTTTGTAAAAACAAATTGCCATATGAATCCGAGTATTAAACCACCGATTAGATTCGGCATGAAGAAGATCGTCCGTAATAAATGATTTGTTTTTAGTTTTGCCGTTACAAGTAGGGCAAGTCCAAGACCAATTACATTGATTAAAATAACAGTAACGATTGAAAATTTTGTCGTGAACCATAATGAATCTAGAAACTTTTCATCTTGAAATAATGCTTTATAATGATCAAAGCCGACGAATTTATTTGTTTGAATGCCATTCCAGTCAGTGAAAGAATAGTAGACGCCTACCAATAAAGGAACAATTACAACGATTGCTAAGGCTATTAAAACTGGTGCTAGAAAGAGCCAATAGGATATATTTTTTGTTTGCATTTAGACACACCTCCGATTACATCAGTCAGAATAAGTAAAATCGGTTCATTAAATATAAATGCTGTACAAAAAGTGAGCGACTTCTTTAGCTTTGAGGACAGCATATAAATTTTCG
>DATMJF010000064.1:0-2794 GCA_035554455.1 Rummeliibacillus sp. | reverse complement strand
AGGCACACCAAAGAGAGAGCCTGCTGTTAATAATACGAAAATAATCGTAATTGGAGGAACATGTAGGGATTTCCCCATGATTTGTGGCGAGATAAATTTACCTTCTACTAATTGTACAACCGTCCAAACGACAGCTAATTTTAGCAACATAATTGGTGCATTTACAACAGCAATAATTGCTGCTGGTGTAATCGCAATAATCGGACCCAAATATGGCACAACACTTGTTAACATCGCTAAGACCCCTAAAACAACTGCATAATCTAAACCGATGATTAAAAAACCAATTGTCACCATGACCCCAATACAAAATGCAACTAAAATTTGACCTTGAATATAACTACTAATTTGGTGATCTGCCTCATGAAATACATGTGCAGTATCTTCTCGCATACGTGGTGGAAGAAGTTTCAGTATATATTTTGGTAGTTTTTCTCCATCTTTCAATAAATAAAACAAAATAAATGGAACTGTAATAATGGCCAATACAATCCCTGTTAAAGTAGAGATAAAACCTGTAATACCAGTTGCTAACCTTGTGCCTAATTCTTTTGCAGCGTCCTTCACTGTGTTATTTAACTGATCTGAAATATTATTCAACACTTTATTCAAATCAAAATTATATTTTGCCAACGTGTCACTTAAACTAGAATTCTCAAGAAAGTCTTGAATTGAGTGAACTACTTGCATAAAGTAAACCGGAAATTCCTGTGTCAAATTCATAAATTGCTCTTTTAAGAACGGAAATACAAGTGTGACGAAAAATGAGATAATCCCGATTCCTGCAACATAAATAATAACAATCGCCCAGATTTTCGGTATCTTACATTTCATCAATAGATGTAAAACTGGTCTTAATAAATAATATAGAATCATCGCCAAAATTACTGGTAAAACAACAGTTTTTATAAAAACTACAATTGGATAAAAGATGAAGGAAATCTTATCGTAAATTAAAATGATAAATCCTAATAGTAGTAATGTAATTAATCCATACAACAGATTTTTGCCACCAAGAAATTGGATAAACCTTGTTGATAAGAATGATCGTTTTTCTGGTTGCAATGAATTTCCCCCTCTTTTGTTACACTTTCAAAACATTTTTTCGTCCTATCTACTAATACCATTATACTCCTATATTACTTATTGGAACCAAGAAATTTATCCAAAGCTTGTTGATTTTGTGGGATATTAATTTCAAGAACAGAACCTGCTTGTGGATAATAACCATAGCTATAACTATGTTCCACAGGTATCGTTAATCGTTCCATTTTAATATTACCTTTAATAATAGGAAGCATAAAAGATAATTCTTGTCGGTCTGTAATATCCGTTTCTACAAAACCTTTAACAGCACCTAATAATTTTGGGTAGTTCTTAAAATTGCTTGGTGAAAGAGCTTCTTTTTTTAGAGCTTCTAATGCTTTTTGTTGTCGATCAACACGACCAAAGTCACCTAGATTATCGTGACGGAAACGTGAAAATCCTAAAAGTTCTTTCCCATTTAATCGTTGTTCACCTTTTTTCAGACTAACACCAATGTTTTCAGACATATCATGATCTACATATACTTTAACACCATTTGGTGCAATGATATCCACTAATGATTCAAAGCTTTTAAAATCGATTAATGCATAATGATTAATTTCAACATCAAAAGTATTTTGTAAAGTATTTTTTAATAATTGTACACCGCCTAAATAATAAGCAGTATTTAGTTTATAGGATTGATATCCAGGAATATTTGCATAGATATCACGCATAAAGGAAACCATTTTGACATCATTCGTATCTTTGTTCCAAGATACTAACATCATGGAATCTGTACGGGATCTTGCTTCACCACGAGAATCAACGCCTAATAATAGGATATTTTCAACATTCGATTTCGTTTGTGTATCTCCTTTAAATTGTTCTGTTTTTTTCGCTATCCCCGTACTAGATGCTAGTTTTAGACCAGCTTTATATTGTGTATATGAGTAAATACCAGCAACAACAGCTAGTAGAATAAATATAATTAAAAAAGTACGACCTTTTCTTAATTTTCGTTTTTTCTTACGGACATGTGTATGACGCTTTTCGTCCATATGACATTCCCCTTTCATTACTTCTTTTTTTCTAGGAAGTTATCATGTACACTACATAATAGATGTAGAAACTATTCTACGCAAGTATATTGACCAAAATTGACTTAAGGAGGTCGGATAAATGTCAGCAACAACTCTTTCAACTGCTACTTTTGCGGGTGGATGCTTTTGGTGTATGGTCAAACCATTTATCGAATGGGATGGCATACATAGTGTAACTTCAGGTTATATGGGTGGCCACTTAGAAAATCCTACATATGAAGATGTTAAAAAAGGTACCTCTGGGCATCTAGAGGTCGTCCAAATTGTTTTTAACGAAGAAATCTTCCCATATAAAAAATTATTAGAAATCTTCTGGCAACAAATTGACCCTACTGATGATGGAGGTCAATTCCAAGATCGTGGAAGCAATTATCTCGCTGCCATATTTTATCATTCAGAACAACAAAAAATATCAGCAGAACAGTCTAAACTAGATTTAGCGAATAGTGGTCGTTTCAAGAAACCTATCGTTACTGAAATTAGAGCTGCTGAAACCTTTTATCCAGCTGAAGATTATCATCAAGATTTTTATAAAAAGAATCCTGAACATTATAAAAAGGATCGCGCTGCATCTGGTCGCGATGAGTTTCTACAAGATAATTGGTAGTCACATTCTTATGTAAGGACGTTCCAGGTTAAAATAGGATTCATCTCAGGGTACATAG
>DATMJF010000063.1:0-3399 GCA_035554455.1 Rummeliibacillus sp. | reverse complement strand
TCTACTAAAGTAAGATCTTGTTTGGAATGATCCGTATGAAGAATCATTTTCTTTCCTACTTCAAAAGGTATAAATTTTTTCATTATATCACTATAGCCCGACATGACTGCTTCATTTTTATTGAGATGAATATCTGGAATAAGTTGTTTGGCATCACTTTCTTTTATTACCATAGTATCCATTTGCGAATTGTTTTGATTATCTGGTTTTTCTTCTAACAATGGATTTAAATCTATTTGCGCATTCAAAAGTTCATAATGATTGGTTTTGAATTCGATATTTTCCATCTGTAATGCCTTTTCGAACGCTTTACCTTTATTATTAACAACAGAAATGTCGTAAGGAGTAAATTGCTCAGTTTTAGCATCCACAGAATAATAGGATATATAAGATAGAGATAGTATTGCTAATGCCATCGCGGTCATTATCGTAATAATTGATAGTGATAGTGCATTACTCTTCATTCGATGCATGATTGGCGTAATGGAAAGTACATCATTTAAGGATAAATGACCCTTTCTAGACATTCGAATCATATTCATGATAAATGCGATTGAATATCGAAACATTAAGAATGTACCAATAATAACACTTCCTAATACCATTCCCATTCTTTTATATAATTCATTTATAGTAGCTGTTTTGTCCATTTCAAAAAGGACTGTAGAAAGGTAATAGCCATAGATTATTAATCCAATTCCTATTACACCCAATAGTATTTGAAATGGATTCATTTTTTTCATCTTTTGTTCTGCTTTACTTGTTGCTTTAAATAAATCTAATAATGATGTACGATGAACTACCCACATTGTTTGGAGTAAGACAATGATTAATAATCCTGCAAATACCATCAAAGTTTGCAATAGAGCCTCTGTTGAGAAATCAAGTGATACCTCTCTCTTCGTATCAATCACTTTTAAGAAAATTAATGCGAAAAATCGTGAGAAGAAAAATCCGATGAGAATGCCAATAAGTGTTGCACCAACCCAAAGAATAATATTCTCAATTGTTAGCATATATGAGATTGTGGATTTTGGAATACCAATCATTTGGTACAATCCGATTTCTTTACTACGTCTCTTCAAAAATAATTGATTTGCATAGAAAACAAAGAAAAATACAATGATTAATAATAAGATGGATCCTACTCTAAAAGCTGCTTCAGCCTTCATACTTGAATGAGTTAGCTTAACAATAGCCTCATTATGCTGTAACGTAACAAACGAAAAATATAAACCTGCACTAAAAATAAGAGCGAAAAAGTATAAGTAGTAGTGTTTAATATTTTTTCGCATACTACGAATGACGAGAGTACTAAGCTTCATAACCGTCACCGCCTAGTACACCTTGCGTTTTCATAATTTCTTGGAAGAATTGAGTACGGGTTTTATCCCCTTTGTATATTTGAGTATAAATTTGTCCGTCTTTTAAGAAAAGGACTCGACTGCAATAACTAGCTGCTACTGGATCATGTGTAACCATCATAATCGTAACTCGATTCGCTTTGTTTAAAGTTCCTAAGTTTTCAAGTAATGCTGCAGCTGATTTGGAGTCAAGCGCGCCAGTAGGTTCATCAGCAAAAACAATGCTTGGATTTATAATAAGTGCACGTGCGGAAGCTGTACGTTGTTTTTGTCCACCTGAAATTTCATTTGGATATTTGTTTAAGATTTCTTCGATACCTAATTGTTTAGCTAATTGAAGGCAACGTGTTTCAGCTTCTCGTTTGTTTATTTTTCCAACAGCTAAAGGTAAAAGAATATTTTCTTTCACTGTCAATGTATCGAGTAAGTTATAATCTTGAAAGATAAAACCCATTTCAGTACGTCGGAATGAGGACAGTTGTTTTGATTTCAACTTGTGTAATGATTGACCGTTTATTTCTACGATTCCTTCTGATGGACGATCAATTGAACAAAGAACATTTAACAAGGTTGTTTTACCAGAACCTGATGGCCCCATAATCCCAACAAATTCTCCAGTTTCAACTTCTAAATCAATTCCTTTTAGTACTTCTTGTGCGAACAATTTTTTTCCGTAAACTTTTTTTATTTTACTTGCTTTTAATATGCCCATTTGATTTGATTCCCTCCTGCATTTGTTAATACTATTTTATAAAGAAAAGGACGTGGAATCGTTCGATTGACGTGACAATTTGAATTCGTAAATGACATTTTTGTCACTTAGCGATTGTTTTTACAAATTCATTGGCTATTGGGAATGTTAATGTGAATGTACTTCCTTCATTTACGATTGAATGAACATCAATTACAATACCTAATTTCTTTGCCGAATTATGAGCTAAATAGAGCCCCATACCAGTTGATGCACTTTGTTTACGCCCTGTTGATCCCGTAAAGGATTTATGAAATATTCGTGGTAAATCAGCAGGATCAATTCCTTCTCCAGTATCTTGAATATGTAATTTTTGATGTCCTTCTTCATCTTTCGTTACATAAATGGTGATGGTATCTCCCTTATGACTGTACTTCACTGCATTTGAAAGAATTTGCCGTATTATAAATGAAAGCCATTTTTGATCTGTTAAAACTGAAATTTCGATATCATCTACATCTATAGCTAAATTCTTTGCAAAACACCATGATTGTAGCTCTTTTATTTCTTTTAAAACGATTGGATATAAAGAGACTTTATCCAGAACTGTATCTTGCTCAATACTTCTAAGACGTAATGTGTGTAATGTTTGGTCAAGTAATAGGTGAATCCGTAACCACTCTAACTCTAAAGGCTTTCTTGTCTCTATAGGTAAATCTTCAATCATTAGCTTTAAAGCAGTTAGAGGCGTTTTTACTTCATGAATCCACGCTAAGTGTTGATCTCGATCTTCTGAAAATTGTATCGTCAATTCATTCTTGTATCGTTCCAGTTCTAGTTCTGATTCATGCAATTTGGTAAGAATAAGGTCTTCAAAACGATGAAATTCTTCTGGTGAATCTATAATTACCTTTACTACTTTCATTTCTTTTATATAGCGCCAAATTAAAAAACATACAAAGAAGAATAGTAATGTAGCATTCAGATACATAGTTGAAATACTTGTAAATCCTACATCTAAATTTAAAAGTAAGTTCATCCAAATCATATAAAATGCAAAAAATAGAAGCCATGATAATCTTTCTCTTAAAAACAATAGAATCAACTATTACACATCCTTTGTTACAGCCATATAACCAAGGCCTTTCTTCGTGACAATGACATCTGTTAAAGAAAGATCTTCTAATTTACTTCTCAAACGATTCACGTTAACTGTTAATGTATTGTCATTGACAAATCGTTCGTCATCCCATAATTTCCGCATTAAATCGTCTCTAGATACAATTTGGTCTTTATGTTCTAAAAGTATGCGAAGGATAAACTGTTCATTTTTTGTTAGCTCAA
>DATMJF010000062.1:0-2517 GCA_035554455.1 Rummeliibacillus sp. | reverse complement strand
GCTAACGCCTTTGTCATTGTTGATTTACCGACACCTACTGTTCCTGCAATTGTAATAACTGCATTCGATGGGATGCCATATTTTTCTCTTAAACTCATTCCTTAAAGCTCCTTCTTTCTAAGGTTTCCTCAACTGTATTTAGGATTTTTTGTAAATCTGTTGCATTGTGCACAAAGTCCATATCATCGCCATTAAAGCGAATAACAGGGATATTGGGATGTTCTTGTTCAAAGACGTGGATAAATTCATGATAATCAGCTACTAACTGTTCCATATAATCCCGAGAAATCATTTTTTCAAATTCCCGACCTCTCATAGCAATACGCTTCATCAACGTATCTACGCTTGCATACAAATATATGACAATGTTCGGTCTAATCATATCCTCGGTTAAAATCCGATATATTTCTTCGTACTTATGAAATTCTGTTGTTTGTAATGTACGTTTTGCGAATATCAAATTTTTAAAGATATGATAATCGGCTACTACGGGTTGATCGTTTGCTAAAATATATTTTTTTATATCATTTAATTGTTTATAGCGATTGCACAAGAAGAACATTTCTGTTTGGAAGCTCCACCCATTAATATCTTCATAGAATTTATTTAAAAACGGATTTTCGTCTACAATTTCCTTCAATAAATGAAACCCAAAAGTCTCCGAAATTATTTTGGAAAGTGACGTTTTTCCGACGCCAATAGGCCCTTCTACCGTAATAAACGGAACAGGCATCAGAAGTCCCCCTTCGCTTATCTTTTTAGTCAATGACTATAATTCTAACACAGTAGAAAAATGAAGGACAGTCCAAGAAATTATTTTGCATATTTACCTTTTCTCTATCTACACTAGTTAGATGGACCACTTTCCTAGCCCTTCCACTTTATTCAAAGGAAAAAAGCCCTGGCAAAAATGCCAAGACTCCAATTATAAATATATATTATCCAATATGTTTCACATGAAACATTTGTTGTAAGAGTGCCCAATTTTGTGGAAATGAAAAACCTAGATGCCAATAAGCAATCCCTTTTAACCCTAGACTCTCTAATAATTTAAATTTTGCTTCAATAGATCTCGCATCCTCAAACCAAACAACATGTTCTACACCATCTTTCCAATAGTGAAAATACGGTGCTTGTGCAATTTCATCATATAAAATAGCAGCATTATTCTGTTTAGCAAGTTCAATCGCATATTGCGCACTGACCGCAATTGCATTTGGGTTCCCCACTTTATACGGTAATTTCCAATCATAACCATATAGATTTTGTCCCATCATGATTTTTGAAGCTGGAATTTCTGTGATGGCATATTCCAATACCTGCCTTACTGGACCTATTGGTGATACAGCCATTGGCGGACCTCCGCTATACCCCCATTCATATGTCATCAATACTACAAAATCTACTACTTCACCAATTGCCTTATAATCATGCCCTTGATACCATTTTCCAGGTTGGTTAGCACTTGTTTTAGGTGCTAATGCTGCAGATACTGTTAATCCCTCTGGATGAGCCTTTGAGGCTAGTCTTTTAAGAAAATCTACGTACTTCTCTTTATCTTCTGGTGGTAAATATTCAAAGTCAACATGAATATCCTTTGCACCATGATTTTTTGCCTCTTGCAATGCAGCCCCGATAATTAAATCTTGTAAATTTGTATCCATAAAAATTTCATGTGCTAAAGTATCGCTAAATGCTCCATTTTCAATATTTGTAAGGACAATCGCTGAAGCTGTTCTGTTTGCGGTTGCTATTTCCCCTAAATCCCCCCAATTGAGGGTAGTTAATGTTCCATCTCTTTTCACCTCATATGCGAATGGCATCATATAAGTGAGTACAGGCGCTCTTTTTCTTAACTCCTGTGAGAGACGTGCTGGCACATTATCTGTATACCATTCTGCATAGGCATTCGTCTCAATCGTATTACGATTTGGATTGGGTGTTTCAGGTAATACAAGCGTTTGTCCTACTACTAGCACATCAGGATTTGGTATTTCATTGAGTGCAACAATCGTTGCTACTGTCGTATGGTTTTCCCTAGCAATTTTATTTAAACTATCCCCCTGCTTTACAACATAGATCAAATGCAACCTCCTCTATTTCTTCATGATTACTAACATATGCTATTGCCTCATAAATCATGCTAAACTATTTGACAAGGAGAGTGTCTACATGAACCAAGATCATCACTTTATGCAGCTAGCAATTGAAGAAGCACGAAAAGCGGAATCTCTTGGAGAAGTTCCGATTGGTGCCGTCATTGTCTATCAAAATCAAGTAATTGCCAGTGCCCATAATCTGCGTGAAACTTCACAAAATGCTGTAACACATGCAGAGCTCATGGCTATTCAACATGCTTGTGATGTTATAGGTAGTTGGCGTTTAGAAGAAACTACATTGTATGTCACATTAGAGCCTTGCCCGATGTGTGCAGGTGCAATTTTGCAATCTAGAATCCCACGTATAGTTTACGGTGCACGTGATAGTAAGGCAGGCTGTGTTGATTCACTTTACCAT
>DATMJF010000061.1:0-3043 GCA_035554455.1 Rummeliibacillus sp. | reverse complement strand
ACGGTATCGCAGATATTTTAGTAAAAACAATGGGGAAAGTAAGGATGGATCAGGGGAGTACAAAAGCAGGATTAAGGGTTTTGAAACAATATGCGACATCCAAACAGCTAAACATTGATGATTGGTTTTTTGTAGACGGCTCAGGTATGTCGAATAATAATAGCGTTTCTAGTATTGATTTAACACAGCTATTATTCATTGTTCAAGGAGAAAAACAGTGGTACGGAACTTTTTTCAATAGTTTACCGGTTGCTGCAAACTCAGATAGAATGATTGGGGGCTCGCTCCGAAATCGCTTGAAATCACCATTTACTGAAGGTAGAGTTTTTGCGAAAACAGGCGCAATCGAGGGTGTCAATTCTTTAAGTGGTTATTTAATTGGAAGCAGTGGTATGCCTTATACATTTAGTATTTTAGTACAAAATCAAAAAGGGACGATTCCAGCTATTGATGAGATTGTAGAAGTGATGGCAGAGGAATTGTAGGTTTCACCAAAATAAAACCGATAATATTAAAGTAATGTAAAAATTACATTACATATAATGAATTTCATGTTCTGCTGTCGAATATAAATTCATAAGATTATTTTCAGAGGTTACTTAAAAAGTAAAAATAAATGAATTTTTTAATGAAATTCTGTATAACTAACTTTGTTGTAGTGGAATTAGCGAAGACTCCTGTGGGAAAACGAGCTAGACGAGACCCCGGAGCACAGCGAGGAGGCTCGTCAGTTCGCCCACGGAAAGCGGAGCTAAATCCACTACATGCAATAGTAGAATATACTATTAATATTTGTATGAAAATAATTTATCCGTACTCTCTTTCAGTAACTAGGAGGTAATTCTTTGAATCATAGATTGCTATATATTGTCATTGTTCTTATGCAAATCGTAGTTCTAACAAATGTAACGCTGTTTCACAGTAAATGGAATGGTTTTATGATGTTTATTTGCACGGGATTATTTATTCTTGGTACCTATTTTTATTTAAAGGAAAATGGAAAGTTAGATCCGCATGATGATTAGTTTAACTAACAATATTCCGATTAAATTGATGTGATTTTAAAACAACTACTTTGAAAACATTTGTTACACCTGTTATAGTAATAATTGAAGCTGAAAGGAGCGATTTACTATGAATATGGATTATGATTTATTTATGCAAGATATGTTACGCCAAGCACGCGGTGAAATGACTGCGAATGGCTATGAAGAACTTAAAACACCTGAAGAAGTAAACGAAGCGTTTAAACGTGAAGGTACTACTTTTGTTATGGTTAACTCTGTATGTGGTTGTGCTGGTGGTATTGCACGTCCAGCAGCTGCTCATGCGATAAACTACGACAAACGTCCAGATCATTTAGTAACTGTATTTGCGGGTCAAGATAAAGAAGCTACTGCGCAAGCACGTATGCACTTTGGTGAAGATCACATTCCGTCATCACCATCATTCGTATTATTAAAAGATGGCCAACCTGTTGCAGAAATTGGTCGTCATGAAATTGAAGGACATGATCCAATGTCAGTTATTACTTCAATTCAAGCTTACTTCGAAGAGTATTGTAAAGAAGTTTAGTCATTTTAATAAAGAGAGCGCTATTTTACTATAGTGCTCTTTTTTTAGGGGTGATAATAGTGAAGAGGTATCATATTGGCTCTCGAATTTTAAAAACTGCGCTAGGTGCAGCGATTTCAATTGGAATTGCTCAATACTTTCAATTGGAGTTCTTTTCATCTGCAGGGATCTTAACGATACTTTGCGTCCAGTCTACGAAACGAAAATCCATACATGCAGTATATACAAGGGTTATGGCAACTTTAATCGGTATTGTCATGTCTGTTGCCTTCTTTGAATTATTTGGGTATCATTCATGGATTTTAGGGTTAATGATTTTATTCTTCTTACCGATTCTGGTTATGATTAAAGTGACACCTGGATTCGTATCTTCGGTGGTAATTATTTTACATATATTTTCTACTGCAAATTTCACATGGAGTTTATTATCTAACGAATTATCTTTAATGCTAATTGGTTTTGGTACAGCTTTAGCAGTGAATATGTATATGCCGGATATACGACATAAATTAGATGAATATCGTTTGAAAATAGAGGGATTATATAGTTCAATTTTTAAGGAAATTGCTAAATATTTGCGTAATGGGGATACGAGCTGGGATGGGAAAGAACTTGTTGAAGCGAATAGTGTGATTAATAAAGCAAAGGCACTTGCTTATCAAGATGTAGAAAATCACCTTACGCGACATGAAAATCTGTACTATCAATATTTTGATATACGAGAAAGACAATTAGAAATTATTGAAAGGGTATTACCGAAGATTACAAACTTACCCGTAATTGTAGAACAATCTGAACTTGTTTCAGATTTTATGGAAGAGTTATCTGAAAATGTTCATTCAGGGAATACTGCAAAAAAATACCGCAGTAAATTAGAAGACGTAAAGATAGACTTTGCGAAATTACCACTTCCATCAACACATGAGAAATTTTTAGCAATGGCATCACTTTATCAATTCATTGAAGAAATGGATAGATACCTTGCGATAAAGCAGGATTTTAAGGGGATAACCCCGTCATATAGACGTTTGGCGAAAAAATCCAAAGTTGAAAAACAGGATGGTCCCCCAAAAAGTTCCCCAAATTGAATCAAAAATTAAAATGTATCACATTTGAAGTGCATTTTTGAATACTTAATGTGGTACATTTTTATTGTCTTTGGAAGCATGTGCATATGCTTTTAATATCATTTCAGACGAATCCTTTAAACGATAATAAAAAAAATATGTTAAAATATATGTAACTTAATAAGCTTACGAGAACAACTTAGAGCACTGAATTTACACAATTACTGCGTTTATTTAGTGCTCTATTTTTTATTTGTGAAATAGCAAATTGAATAGAGATAAAAAATATATTGAAATAATATAATTTTATAGATTCGAGTCAATTTCATAATTCGAAATTTTGTTAAAAAACACGAACATTAAATATGTACTATTGTCATTTACCATATCTATTAGAACAT
>DATMJF010000060.1:0-10514 GCA_035554455.1 Rummeliibacillus sp. | reverse complement strand
CCATCTGTATTTATTGGTGACAACGTTGTTATTACTGGAGATGTGACAATAGGTCCAGATTCGTCTATTTTTTATAATACCGTTATTCGTGGTGATGTTTCCCCAACAATTATCGGTCGAAAAGTAAATGTTCAAGATTTATGTTGTTTGCACCAAAGCCCAGCTGCTCCACTTATTTTAGAGGATGAAGTAACAGTTGGTCATCAAGTTACTCTTCATAGCTGTCATGTTAAAAAAGGTGCTTTGATCGGAATGGCTTCCATCGTTTTAGATGGTGCTGAAATTGGTGAAGGTGCATTTATCGGTGCTGGTAGCCTCGTAACACAAGGAAAGAAAATCCCACCAAACACACTTGCGTTTGGCCGACCTGCAAAGGTAGTCCGAGAACTAAATGAGGAAGATAAAAAAGAAATGGACCGTATTATCAATGAATATTATGAAAAAGGGCAATTTTATAAATCTGTTCAAAATAGTCCATTACCACGATAATTTTTTATTATTGAGTTTTGTAAAAGTAAGGTAGATTGTTTGTAAACTATCTATCTATTTATTTTATCCATCTGCGGACGCTATTTGAACAATCGTCCTCTGCTTTTAATTTAGGGTTCGGAATTTTCCCATTCCGAGCCCTTTTTAAAAATAAGCTGATTTAATTCTTTTTATGCTTTATCAATTACATATTAAACTTTATAAAACGGAGATGCTTATATGAAAAAGATTCATTATAGTTGGATTATTTTAGTTATAACATTCTTTTCCATTATTGTTGCAGGTATTATTCGATCCTCTTCTGGCGTTTTTATAGAGCCATTTGAAACTGAGTTTAGCTGGAGCCGACCAGCTATTTCATTTGCTTTTGCAATTGGTTTATTTTTATATGGATTTTCAGGTCCTTTTATGGCTGCATTTGTCGAAAGATTCGGACTGAAAAATGTCATGTTAGCATCTATGCTTCTTTTATCATTCGGGTTAGGCTTAACATTTGTGATGACTCAAGAATGGCAACTCATTCTAATATGGGGAGTCATAATTGGAATTGGTTCTAGTCTTTTTTTAACTGTGCTCAGTACACAAATAGCTAATCGATGGTTTGTAAAACACCGTGGTTTAGCTGTAGGAATATTAACTGCCGCAACTGCAACTGGACAGCTTATCTTACTACCTGTACTTGCTACGTTAATAGAAAACTATAGTTGGCATTATGCAATTAGCTTGATCTTTGGATTGAGCATCATCATGCTGATTCTTATTTTCCTATTTATGAAGGATTCCCCTGAACAAATTGGTACAACTGCTCTCGGATTAACAGGACAAGAGCCATCTACATTTTCTAATAATAAGTCTATAGAAAACCCTTTTAAAATTGTTTGGGATTCATTAATTGAAGGCTGTAAGAGTAAAGCTTTTTGGCTGTTAGCTGGCAGTTTTTTCATATGCGGATTGTCTACTACAGGATTAATAGGAACTCACTTTGTTGGTTATTGTATGAGTTTTGGTATTCCAATGGTACTTGCCGCATCCATGCTTAGTTTTATGGGAATATTTGATTTAGTTGGTACAACTTTATCTGGTTGGCTAAGTGATAAAATCGACAATCGATGGTTATTATTTTTCTATTATGGGCTTCGCGGATTATCTTTATTATTTTTGCCAGTTGCATTGAATAACGGCTCTATTACTCTACTTATAATTTTCTCAGTTTTTTATGGGCTCGATTGGATTGCTACTGTGCCTCCTACGATTGGGCTTGCTAGACGAGAGTTTGGTATAAAGAAGAGTGCTATGATGTATGGATGGATGGTAGCATTTCATCAGGTTGGTGCAGCAGTGGCAGCTTACGGTGGTGGCTTAATCTATAATATTTTCGATTCTTATACATGGGCCTTTATGCTGTCAGGTGCATTTTGTGCATTAGGTAGCTTATTCGTCATTTTATTGAAAAAGCATAATCCTAAAGACGATGTTATTATGCCTTAAGAAAAATATTGAACTAAAAATAAAAAGAGCTTTGTTAAATTTTCAACAAGGCTCTTTTTTCCGTTAAATCATTATTCAAAACTTTATAGTACAAATCCGCTATAATATGAAGCGGAATCAGCTTCGCTTTCCGCTGTATTTTGACTTAGTCATTGACCTCGCTCTATTGCAATTTCTTTTGATTGTCTATCAGGTAAAAGATTTTTAATCAGCCTTGGACTCAAGGGAATCATCTTGGATTTCTTGAAATTCATCACGGAATTGAAGTCTTTCATTGTGTTTATCAGTAAAATTTTGTCTATCGCGAATTTCCTTTGACAGAGCAAATGAAGTATACATTACGAAAATAATCCCCAACCAATAATAACCCTTTTCAACTAATGGCCACTCGGTATTCCAAATACTAATCATGCCAATACCAAAAGACGCAATCGTTGATAACCAACAAAGACCCAAATACTCTTTTGAAACTCTTATATTCTCTTTTTTATCTCGTATTGTTTTAACAAGTGAAAAAGCGGAGAAAGTAATCCACCCTAACACAATCGTGTAAAATCCACGTTCAACAAGCATCCAATCTGTGTTCCAAATAGCAATAAGAACAAAAGCAAAACCCGTTATAAAGGCTGCCCACGTTAAAAAGAAAAATTCATTTGATTTCAGGGTTATCTATCCTTTCATCTCAGAATAAATACTGATTTATATTAGATTAACATTTATTTTTCTACTATTCAACACAATAGTGTAATATAGTATTTAATACCATAATATTACTTATATATAAAAAAACTCGCCTATAGATATTGGATTTTACACTTAGTATTAAAAAAATTTAAGATTAAGCTGTGCAGAAAATAAGGAGTGGATAATAATTTTCAAGAAAATCTTGCCTTTCCTTCTAATTTGTCTTTTACCTACTATATTTTACCTTTTAATCTTACTGTTATATCTTCAAGATAAAATCAGTGGTTTCACTTTCATTTTTATTTTATTTTTCGTCTTAATTTTTTTAGTAGTAACACGTTTTATCAAGAGAAAAAGTCAATACAAACGAAAAATTAATCTTATTTTTTGTATAACATTTCTTTTATTTTGTTATGAACTTCCCCTTATATTATATGATTCAACTTCACACGTCGCTCTTCTTTATCAACCGCCTGAACAAATTGTTGAAGGTTCAAATATCTATTTGTTAGGGGTAAGTCAAGCGAATTTTGAGTTTATGGAAAATAAATTAACTGTTGCAGAACTTTTAGATAAGCAACATATTAATGCGCTTAATATAATTGAAGGAACAAATCAACTACGTTATGAATCTAAAAATCGACAATTATTAGAATGGTTTCATCTAAAAAAGGATGATGAAGAACAAATGAAAGAAAGCGTAAGATATAATTTGGGAATTGAAGATAAAAGAATTGATACATTTCTAAATAGAAATCACATAGATGGAAATAGTGCGGGGTTAGGACTAGTATTATCAGGAATCATTATAAAAGGCAATTTGCAAAATACACTACCAATTGCTGTAACTGGAGGTATTGACAAAAAGGGCGATGTATTACCGATTGGCGTCTTAAAAGAGAAAATTCAAATTGCTAGTCTGTCAGGTATTCCATTTATGATTGTTCCAAGTGAAAACGCAAAGTAAGCAGCTATAATTCAAAAAGAGATCAATACAAATATCCAAATTTTTAATGTAGCAAATATTGATGAAGCCATTAAAGTGGTTAAAAAAATTAATAATAAAAATAAATAAAAAGCATTCGGCTAATTCATATTTGTTAGAGAGTCTAAAAAACTAGTTTAA
This sequence comes from Rummeliibacillus sp., assembly GCA_035554455.1. Taxonomy (GTDB): domain Bacteria; phylum Bacillota; class Bacilli; order Bacillales_A; family Planococcaceae; genus Rummeliibacillus. Next base: position 6,727 of record DATMJF010000060.1, on the reverse strand, counting down.
AATTGAACAAAGCAATTTATTTATTTTGATCAAATTAAACAATCGACCCTATAAAAATAGAATGAATTAGGATAGCCTAAGAAACTGCTGCCAATTATTTTTGGAAAGCAGTTTTTTTGTTTAAAATTAAGACAAACTAAAAAAAGTCGTTCCACCTATTATAATAGGCGAACGACTTTATTTGATGGAGGCACCGTTAAGCTTTTACTGCAAATTTTGCTTTTAACACTTCAGCTTTGTCTGTATTTTCCCATGGAACATTCAAATCTGTGCGGCCAAAATGTCCGTAGGCAGCAGTTTGTTTGTAAATAGGGCGACGAAGATCAAGCATCTTAATGATACCTGCTGGACGTAAGTCGAAGAATTCGCGAATTGCTTCTACTAAGTCACTTTCTTTTACAACGCCTGTGCCGAATGTATCGACTGCAATTGATACTGGTTGTGCTACACCAATTGCGTATGCAAGTTGAACTTCTGCACGTTCTGCAAGACCTGCTGCAACGATATTCTTCGCAACATAACGAGCTGCATATGCACCAGAACGGTCAACTTTTGTAGCATCTTTACCAGAGAATGCACCGCCACCATGACGTGCATAACCACCGTAAGTATCAACGATGATTTTGCGTCCTGTAAGACCAGCATCACCTTTAGGTCCACCAATTACGAAACGGCCAGTTGGATTAATGAAGTATTTAGTGCTTTCGTCAAGTAATTCAGCTGGTACAACTTTTGCGATTACTTCTGCTTTTAAATCTCTTTGGATTTGTTCCAATGTTACTTCTTCATCATGTTGTGTTGAAATAACGATTGTATCTACACGTACTGGGTGATTGTTTTCATCATACTCAATTGTTACTTGTGTTTTCCCGTCAGGGCGTAAGTAATTTAATTCACCTGATTTACGAACTTCTGTTAAACGGCGCGCTAATTTGTGCGCAAGGCTAATTGGAAGTGGCATTAATTCAGGTGTTTCGTTACAAGCGTAACCAAACATTAAGCCTTGGTCCCCTGCACCAATTGCCTCAATATCTGCATCTGTCATAGAGCCTTCACGAGCTTCTAAAGCTTGGTCAACACCTTGAGCGATATCAGGTGATTGTTCGCCAATCGCAACAAGTACAGCTAAGTTTTCAGCATCGAAACCGTATTTACCACGAGTGTAGCCAATTTCTGTAACAGTATCACGTACGATTCCTTTAATATCTACATAAGTAGAAGTTGTAATTTCACCTGCTACAAGTACAAGCCCTGTTGTAACGGTAGTTTCACAAGCTACTCGTGCGTTAGGATCTTTTGCAATAATGGCATCTAAAATTGCATCTGAGATTTGATCACAGATTTTATCCGGGTGTCCTTCTGTTACGCTTTCTGATGTAAATAATCTTCTGTTTGTCATTTGGTTTCCTCCTAATATCAACGAGATCCTCTCGAAAAAAGATACGGTACTCATTACCCATGTCCGTTTAAACCGTTAAGCTAAACGCCAAGCCAGCTAAAAGCTGCTTTTTAACACGAGGATATAGAAAGTGCCATTACATAATATAAATAGAATTCTACAAATCACATATAATAATGAAACAAATCAGATTTGCTTCTATTTTTTGAAAAAAAAAACCTCTCGCTCATCGTAAACCAATGAGGAAAGGGTATGTTTCGTAAGCACCTTTCACTCTTATCGTTCAAGGAATGATCCTTGCATCAGATTAGCACCAACGCATCACGTGAAAGATAATGCAGGTTGCCGGGTTTCATAGGGCCTGACCCTCCACCAGCTCGGGATAAGAGTATCCGTTCTAATGCATATAGTAAGTGATATTGATTTGAAAGTCAAACTATTTTATACTCATATTAAAAAAAGACAAATTTTAAAAATTAATTAGCAATTAGTATAGATTATTAATTTGAATGTGTTATACTAATTCTCGAAAAGAATAACAAAAACCCACACAAAGGGAATAATTTAAAAAGGATGGTACTAACAAAGATGAATTCAGTAGAAATTGCGAATGAACTGAAGGATTTATTACAAGGTCAAAATATTGTGGAACAACTTTCAGTACCACAATTAGTGGAGAAAGCAACTTCACGTGGTGAAGCAATCTTAACAGTTGATGGTGCTGTTCGTGCAGTAACAGGTAAATATACAGGACGTTCTCCTAAAGATAAATATATGGTCGAAGAAGAATCAACTAAAGATAAAATTGATTGGGGTAAAATTAACCAACCAATTTCTTCAGAAGTATTTGATTCATTATACAACAAAGTTGTTAATTATTTAAAGCAAAAAGAAGAAGTTTTTGTATTTAAAGGTTTTGCAGGCGCAGATCCTGAATCTCGATTAGCAATCCGAGTTGTCAATGAATACGCTTGGCATAACCTATTTGCTCATCAACTATTCATCCGTCCTACTGAAGAAGAACTTAATACACATGATGCTGACTTCACAATCGTATCTGCTCCAACATTTAAAGCAGATCCTGAAGTTGATGGTACATCTTCAGAAACATTCATCATTGTATCAATAGAAAAACGTATCATCTTAATTGGCGGAACAGAATACGCTGGTGAAATGAAAAAATCTATCTTCGGTATCATGAACTACCTATTACCACAACAAGGCATTCTTCCAATGCACTGTTCAGCAAACGTTGGAGAAAAAGGTGACGTTGCCCTATTCTTCGGCTTATCAGGTACTGGTAAAACAACTTTGTCTGCTGATGGTAATCGTAAATTAATCGGTGATGACGAACACGGCTGGTCAGATAACGGTGTATTTAACATTGAAGGTGGTTGCTACGCTAAAACAATCAACCTTTCTGCTGAAAAAGAACCAGAAATTTATAACGCAATTAATTTCGGTACAGTTTTAGAAAACGTAGTTGTAGATCCTGAAACTCGTATTCCTGATTACGATGATGTAACTTTAACACAAAACACTCGTGTTGCGTACCCAATCCAAAATATCGAAAATATTGTTGATCCATCTGTTGCAGGTCACCCAAAAACAGTCATTTTCTTAACAGCTGATGCTTTTGGTGTTTTACCTCCAATCAGTAAATTAACAAAAGAACAAGCAATGTATCACTTCTTATCAGGCTTTACTTCTAAAACTCCTGGTACAGAACGTGGTGTTGTAGAACCTGAACCAGTATTCTCTACTTGCTTCGGTGCTCCGTTCTTCCCATTACATGCAACAGTTTATGCAGAAATGTTAGGTAAGAAAATTGACGAACACCAAGTAAATGTATTCTTAGTAAACACTGGATGGACCGGTGGTAGCTACGGTGAAGGTAGTCGTATGAAACTTTCTTACACTCGTACAATGGTACGCGCAGCAATCGATGGCAAACTAAACGATGTATTCACTGAAAAAGATCCAATCTTCGGTTTTGCAATGCCAACTGCAGTTGAAGGTGTTCCTACAGAACTTTTAAATCCACGTAACGTATGGGCTAATAAAGAAGCTTATGACAAAAAAGCAACTAAATTAGCTGGTATGTTCCATGAAAACTTCAAAAAATTCGGTGTTGTTTCCGAAGATTTTGCTAAAAAAGGTGCACCAATCGCTTAATTAGTTTTGAACCTATAAGTAATCCATAACGGATAAACCCCGAGCAGTTGTGATCGAGCTGCTCGGGGTTTTAGTTTTGGCATTCACATAATTTAGGGGTGTTGGTGGAGTTTACTTGCGATTTTGGTACTTTTACTTGCGAACTCATGGCTTTTACTTGCGACTTTTTAAATTGTATTTGCGTTCTCAGCATTTAAAGTCTCCGATGCAGAAAATTAAGTACTCTCTGTATTCCCATATAGAACTCTTAAAGTTCTAATTTCCCTGCCTATTCACACAAGAAATCCTCATCCCAAAAATCAAATAAAAAACACCACAACTCAAGTTGCAGTGCTTAATTAATCCGTATCATCCTGTATAAATTCAACTTCACATTTTAATTGTTCAAACATCTCGACAATAGGCTCTGCTTCTTCCTTTGTTACTTGGTTGAAGTAAACTTCTTCTCCATAATTATGAATCTCGATGCCTTCAGTCATCTCTTCATCATGGAAAACTATTGAAAACCATTTTAATTTTCCATTTAAAGAAGATTGGTTTTGAAAATAGGCTCGAGTATTCTCATCTAACTTGACACGTTGAATTTTGACAAGTCCTTCATTACGTGAAATGAAGCTAATTTTTTCTAATTCTTCAATCGCCTGTTCTTCTTCTTTCCAATTTTGGATTTGGACCTCTGAATAGGGTTCGGAATAATTGGACCAAAGTTCTTGCCAATAAGGATATCGCTGAGAAAAATCCAATTCTTTGTCTTTTAGCTTTAAATCAATCTTTGCTTTAATATAGCCCAATTCATCACCCCATTACGATTGTTGCAATTTCATCCACTGACAAGCACTATCTACTACTTTTCGATTAACATCGCTCGGGAAAAAATGCGTATAATCATGATAGTACCAAGTTTCTACATGCTTATTTAGAGCCTTCAAGCTGTTTTCCAAAAGCTGTGCATGTTTCATACCTACATTGTCATCTAACATGCCATGAATGATTAATACAGGAGCTTTAATCTCATCAATACGAGGCATTGGTTGTCGTTCTTCGTAAACGATTGGATTTTTTTGTGGAGAACCTCCTAGAACTCTCTTCATCATTCTTCGCATATCAACTCGTTCTTCATACGTGAGTTTAATATCTGAAACGCCACCCCAAGTAACAATTGAAGTAATATCATCGCGCAATATTCCCGTCCATAGCGCCATAATACCACCTCTTGAAAATGCAAAAAGATGAATGCGTTTATTTAGACAAAAATGTTTTAACACATCAACTGCATTGATCGCATCAAAACGGTCATTCCCACCAAATTCATCTCTTCCTTCACCACCTCGTACCCCTCTGTAGTATGGAGCAAAAACAATAAATCCATGGGAAGCAAGTTGTGCAATACGTGCAGGTCGCACCATTCCAACGCCTTGCATGCCACCACGCAAATAAAGTATCCCGTCATAGTTTGCTTTAGCAATTGGTGTAGCAAGCAAACCTTTTACACGTAAACCTTCTGACCAATATGTGATTTCTGTTAATTTTATATTTGGATTTGGGGAAGGATATTCTCTTTTATAGTTGATTTCACCATTTGTCTTCACGCTCACTCACCTTCTCTAAAATCTTTTTCATGCCTAAGTCTTTCATATAAAAACTTAAACGAGTATTTGCTGATAGTTCTTCTTCAGTCATTAATACAGCACCGTTTGTCTCCATGTTTGGATGATTTGGATCAAATTCTTGGACAGTTGCTGTAAAAACAGCTTTTGTAAAGGGGATATTTTCATGTACAATGTATGTTGCAAGCCATTCCGCATTAGAAATTTTAGCACCTGTTTCTTCAAATACTTCCCTTACTGCAGCTTCTTCTAATGTCTCGCCATCTTCTACTTTTCCACCAGGAAATTCATAGCCACGTTCTGGATGCTCTGTTAGCAACCATGTTCCTTCATACTTTGCTAAAACAAGCACATGCTTTGGATTAATACTAAATGCATTTTTTTTAAAAGATAATTCACAGCCGTTACCATTCAAATCTGTATATGTAAACATACCTTCGCTCACTCCTTATCGTATTTAGTGTAACGAAGGTATCGTCATCAATCAACTGTAGTAAGGCATTTGTTCGATGAATTTTTTTGTATCTTTATCTCCATATTCATGAATAAGTGCATAGACCTTTTTTAAACGCTTATCCACTTCGTCATTTTGCTGGTCAAAATGGTATGGAACTGCCGGAATTTGCGCTCTCACTATACTGTTGTCGTCCCAACTTTTCATTTGTGCAAAGAGCTGATCAAATACTTTTAACATTCCAGGATCTACATTTATATGAAATTCCCATGGAGCATTATGCGGTGAAAAATTATAATACTTGTGCATCACTGAAACATATACATCGACATTAGACATGTACATTCTCCTTTTTATTAGCTATGTTAATGAATACTGTTGATATTATTATCCACAGTGCCAGCACGCTAAGCGCACAAACCGCATGAGCATTCTTGCGGTGTCTCACACGGTTCGTTCTCGCCAATGCGAGCGGCGTGCAGGCACAATAACTTTTTCTTTCATATATCAACATCCAATTTAACAACGCTTTTTTATTTATTAGTTTAGTTTTTAGGAGGAATTTTATACAAAAAAACATCAGATAGTTCATAGGAACAATCTGATGTCATTGGAGTTGTAAAGTCATGTCAATTTAATTCGATAGCTTGTGGAGGCATTTCGATTAAACTTGTACGTCAATTACGGATCCTTTGTATGGATGTGTAGCTTGTGGTTGTTCAGGCATTTGATCTAATAACTGAACAGCAGCAGTCGTATTCATGTTCAATGCATTTTGTAAAACGCTCATTTGAACCGTTTGTTGAAGTTCCGAAAGCTGCGTAGCCATAATGGAATTCAAATCCATTCGTATCACTCCTTTACAACCATATTATCGGGTAAAAATTGCTCATTATTAATATATTTGTTTATAAATAAATTATTTCCATGATAACTTTTCTTGATCTTCTATGGTAAATCATATTCTGAATAAGGTCTTAATACCATTTTAATCACCCCTTCTCAAGCTTTTCCCGTAGGACTATGAGTGAACCTCACTGAATTAACATAGTACGAAGGAAATGCTAATGCATTTTCGAGGTCTCGCCGTCG
>DATMJF010000059.1:0-2124 GCA_035554455.1 Rummeliibacillus sp. | reverse complement strand
TATCGTCCAAACATGAACGTAATTTCTGTACTGATGGCAGTTCGTGAACATCCAGTAACTGTAGAAGGTAAAAATACTACACCAGTTGCATGGGACATGAACTGTTTAGAAGAAGTTTGTGGTGCATGTTCAATGGTAATCAATGGTCGTCCACGTCAATCATGTTCATCATTGGTTGATCAATTGACTCAACCATTAAAATTACAACCTATGAGTACTTTCCCTGTAATTCGTGACTTACAAATCGATCGTAGCCGCATGTTTGACTCATTGAAAAAAGTTAAAGCATGGGTTCGAATCGATGGTTCTTACGATTTAGGTGAAGGTCCACGTATGCCAGAACGCAAACGTGAATGGGCTTATGAGTTATCTAAATGTATGACTTGTGGTGTATGTTTAGAATCTTGTCCGAATGTAAACAGTCATTCAGACTTCATCGGACCAGCTCCACTTTCTCAAGTACGTCTATTTAACTCACACCCAACTGGTGCTATGAACAAAGACGAACGCTTAAAAGCAATTATGAGTGAAGGCGGTCTTGAAGGTTGCGGTAACTCTCAAAACTGTGTAGCAGCATGTCCAAAAGGTATTCCTTTGACAACTTCTATCGCAGCATTAAACCGAGCTGCTTCTGTTCAAATGTTCAAGAACTTCTTTGGTTCTGACCACATGGTTGACTAGTAATCTGTATAATATGAAACTCCGTACTATTTTGGTACGGAGTTTTTTTATTGATATGTTACATTTCTTCAAAAATGTTTTAACCTACTTTCTGCATGATGTGGAATTAGCTTCGCTTTCCGCGGGCGAGCGTTGAGCCTCCTCGCTCACTTCGTTCCCTGCGGGGTCTCACCTGTCTCGCTTTCCCGCAGGAGTCTTCGCTAATTCCACATCAACATAGATAGCTATACAAGATTTTTATTATAGATTTTCATCTATTTTAACTAGAGAAGCATTTGAAAGAATTTTATGCTTTTACATGCATAATCAAAAATAGACGCTGTAGCTTGATAGCTATTATCATCCAGTTTTTGTTATAATGAAATGAACCACTATTCATTTTAACTAACAAGGGGGATATGGGGATGCAAAAAAATTATATAAACAATTTTGATGAATGGAAGCAAGAATTTTCTTTTTATGTACCAATTCAAGTGAGATTTTCAGAAACAGATATGTATGGTCATTTGAATAACACGGTACCTTTTATTTATTTTGAGCAAGCAAGAATTGAATTTTTAAACCATCTTGGGTTAATGCAAGTATGGTTAGAAAAACAAACAAATAGTATGCCAGTAGTCGCTGACATGCAATGTGATTATGTAAAGCAAGTGTTTTTTGAAGAAAAATTAAAAGTGTTCGTTAAGATTGCATCCGTTGGTAATTCCTCTATGGATCTGCATTATTTAGGGGTGAATAATCAAGACGAAATTTGCTTTACAGGTAGAGGATCGGTCGTTCAAATCAACCCTGAAACAGGAAAATCAGTGCCTTGGCAAGCAGATCAATTAGCGCAAGTTTTAAATTAAGTTTTTTAGTAACATAAATCTCTAAAAGAGATAGGGCAAATGCCGTCACAGCAATCCGTCTCCTTACATACTTTACAGTGTGAGGGGATTGGAGGGGCGCACGTAAATGAGTCGTTTTCATCATTCAATTTTAACGAAAAGAGAACACGAAATATTTTTTTTATTAATGAAGGATTATACGACAAAAGAAATTGCTACAGAACTAGGTATAAGCGAAAAAACAGTTCGTAATCACATTTCGAATACTATTCAGAAATTGGGCGTATCTAGTCGCGCGCAAGCAATGCTCGAATTAATCCGTTTAGGGGAGTTTACTTTAGAATAAAAAGTACACTTGCCATTTTTTAAGAAACACTTCACAATAGGGGATAAGTAATCCTTTTGAGGAGTGGAAAAGCTACATGTCGAACCAGGAGCATCAGAGTAATACACATGATATTGAACAAATAGCATTGTTTGAGAAAGAGTTACGCCATATTGCAGCTCTTATCAAACAAAAAGGTCGAGAAATTTTAAGTAATTATACGATAACACCACCACAGTTCATCGCTCTACAATGGCTTCATGAGCTAGGGGACATGACAATCGGAGATCT
>DATMJF010000058.1:0-7925 GCA_035554455.1 Rummeliibacillus sp. | reverse complement strand
AAAAAGATGGTTACATGATCGCACATCCGAATATAGAAGATACTCAGTCTTGGGAATTGAAAGATAGTAACGGTCAATATTATATTCAATCTATAATAAAGAATGCACAAAAAGGTGGAGGTTATGCTGAATATCAATTTCCACTTCCCGATACTCCTGATAAGTTAGCAGACAAGATTACTTATTCAGAAATGGATCCAAATTGGGGATGGGTTGTTTCTGCAGGTACATACAAAAAAGATTTCAACGAATCAGCAAATAATTTACTTGTTGTTCTATTTATTGCATTAGCTATATCACTTGTTATTGGTGCCATTGCAATGTATTTTTTAGCAAAACATATTGGGATCCCTATTGCGAAATTAACACGTCGCTTAAAGAAGATTTCTTCAGGTGATTTAACGATAAAGCTTGATGAAATGACGCGTAATGATGAAATAGGTCAATTAAATAGCCATTTCAATTTTATGGTCATGAACCTAAAAAAATTAATCACAGAAGTAGATGGCACGATTAAGGAAGTTCGAGAAGCATCAACAAATCTAGCAGCTGTCTCTGAGGAAGTGACCGCTTCAACAGTTGAAATTACAAAAGCTGCCGAAGAGGTTTCAGTAGGAACTACAACACAAGTCAATGATGCAGAACACGCAAAAGATGCAGTGATAAAAGTTTCTCAGCACATTCAATTACTTCACCAAAAAAACAATCATATGTTACAGGCTTCAGAAGGAATGCAAAAGTCATATGAAGAAGGCTTACACAACTTAGTTATATTAAAAGATAAATCATCAAAATCGACAGATTTAGTGGAACATGTTCAGCAAGTATTTGCTTCCCTATCTTTAAAAATGAAAGATATCGAAAATATTATTTCATCTATTAACGATATCTCCGCTCAAACAAACTTATTAGCTTTAAATGCAAGCATTGAAGCCGCGCGTGCAGGAGAACACGGAAAAGGCTTTGCAGTAGTAGCGGAAGAAGTAAGAAAATTAGCAGAACAAACGAAAAACTCTACACTTAGCGTACAGCACACTTTAAGAGGAATTGAAGAAGAAACAATACGTGCTAACGACGAAATTTCTAAAACATCCATGATTGTTCAACAGCAAAATGAAGCTGTTCAAAATACTGGTCAATCATTTGACCATATTAAAGAAAACGTTCAGACCATTTTAGTGGCTATTGAAGATGTATCAACTAGTTTTAACATTTTATTGACTTCTAAGGATGAGATTATGGATTCAATGAACAATATTATGAGTATAAGTGAACAAAACGCTGGTGCCACTCAAGAAGTATTTGCATCACTAGCAGAACAACAAAAAATCATTCAGGTTGTAGCAGAATCTGCTACAGATTTATCCGATGAAATTCAATCCTTAAAAGCTTCAATTGGACAATTCAAAATTAAATAATATAAAAGGGAAGCCCTATAGTCTATTTTGACAGTTAGGACTTCCCTTTTCTTTTTACAATATTTGCTTATTACTTTGTCTTCCGAAGATCAGACTAATCGCAAATACAACAAACAAAACAATCGATACCAACATTAAGAAACTATAATTGTGTACATATTGTAAATATAGACCACCTAATAGTGGCCCGGTTAAGCTCCCAACACTAAAGAATATACTACACATTAAATTTCCTGTTGGAAGTAGCTCTCTTGGTGTCAAATCACTCATATAAGAAATACCAAGTGAAAATAATGATCCACAGAACATCCCTGCAAAAAAGAAGCTAAATGCAACTAGGATTTCGTATGATTCTACGATACTGCCTAGTCCAAAGAATATTCCTCCAGCTAACAATGAACTTAAAACAATTTTCCGTCGTCCAATTTTATCACCCAAAGTTCCTAATGGAATTTGCGTAATAATCCCACCTATTGAAAATGCCGCTAAAATAATCGATACCATCGAAACTTCGAAATGATTTCGTAGCGCATATACAGGGAACAATGAATTTAATGAGGATTCTAAAAATCCATAGCAAAGTGGTGGCAAACAGGCAATCCATGCATATTTTAATGTTACGGCATAACGTTTTAGTAAACTTTCTCCTACACTTTTCGTTTGTATCGGTTCTGGCTTTTCGTTTTTCAAAAGGAATACTAGTGACCAAGCTAATAAGCAAAGCAGCGAAGAAAGGATAAACGGAAAGGCTTCCGAGATCTTTGTCAATGGAATAAATAATGGCCCAACAGCAAATCCTATACCAAATGACAATCCATAAATCGCGATATTTTTGCCAAGGCGATGCTCTGGAGATGTACTTGTAATCCAAGTTTGAGTTGAATAATGTAATGCGTGATCTCCAATTCCAATTAGCAATCGAAGGATAAACCAAAACAATACATTCTTCCATAACGGAAAGAATAAAAGTGATGAAATAACAACTGCTCCGCCTACTAAAATAATTGGTTTATAACCAAATTTCCGTAATGGTTGCTCGATAAATGGGGATATTAGTAATGTACCGATATAAAGCCCCGTCGCATTTAAACCATTAAGAGAAGAAGATACGCCATCTTGTTCGAAAATAACTGAGATAAGCGGCATTAACATACCTTGTGAGAATCCTGAAATGGATACGATAATGACTAAAATCCAAAATCTATTTTGCTCTAAACGATGTCTTAGTTCCACAGCTGCCTCCATCTCTTATAAATAATTGACCCTTCATCAATCGTTGTGTAAAACTCAACCTGATTGAAGTTTGGTATATGTATTTTTTAACATACTTGTACAATCTTATCATAGTCTCACATGTCGTGTGAATTACTTTCAAATACACAAAAAAGACTCAGTCCACATAAATTAATTGTGTACTGAGCCTGCTAATGTTCACTTATTATCATTCGTTGTTACATTAAACCCATTTTCGGCCTAAGCTCGGACCGAGAATCTGTTTAACTCCCTCCTTCGTATTGCGAATCTATAGGCGCCTGTTCCATACCCATTGCAGCGGTAAATCATATCACATTCCATACGAATTGCTTCCTTCTTAGAGAGGACTCATTATCAGAAAACATATTCCATTAATCTCAAGGGAATAAATACATTACCAGCTTTTTTCATATCCATGTGCTGCATTTGTGGGCATTATTATAAGGAAGAGGACTTCTCCTACGAATGGATTGCCATTTCAGTGATTTCTCACTTTTACCTCCTTCCTTTTATGTTAAACTCATATTAACACTTTACATTAATTTTGTAAATTTTCTTAACTTACTAAATATTAAAATATTTCTTTCGACCTATAATTTTGGATTTAGAATTGAAAAAATTGATAAAATCGTTTACGATGGTGATGATGAAATGAGGTGTAACGATGAGCAAATCAATTACGGATAAAGAACAACAAGTAACTTATTTGAAAGAACGTCTGCAAATCTTCGTAGAAGTATTAGATGCTATTGATCCTGAAACTGCAGACTTACAAGATATCGATCGCCTTATTGAAATGATGGACGATTTAGAAGACAAAATGGAACAATTCAAAAACCGTCCAGAAAATTAAATCTCAAATTATTAATGTTTTTCTTGATTACTCATGAAATTTCGACAAGAGCGTATATATACGCTCTTTTTTTCGTGTTTTGGACAGGTTATAATAGGATTGGTTTAAAATTTACCTTTTTGAGGGGGCTATTACTATGAATTTAGAGACACTAGAACAAAGCATTTACGATTTAGTGACTGAAACTTCTACTAATTTACCAAAAGACGTTCGTCGTGCAATTAAAAAAGCAAAGGACGCAGAAAACGCCGGTACTCGTGCCGCAATGAGCTTAGATACAATCGCAAATAACATCTTCATGGCAGATGAAAATGTTTCACCTATTTGCCAAGATACTGGTCTTCCTACCTTCAAGATTAAAACTCCTGTTGGCGTTAACCAACTTGAAATCAAAGAAGTAATTAGAAAAGCAATCGTACAAGCAACAAAAGATGCAAAATTACGTCCTAACTCAGTTGATTCATTAACTGGCAAGAATAGTGGCGATAACTTAGGTGCGGGCGTTCCTGTTATGAAATTTGAACAATGGGAAAATGATTATATTGAAGTCAAATTAATTTTAAAAGGCGGTGGCTGTGAAAACAAAAACATTCAATATAGCCTGCCATGTGAACTTGAAGGACTTGGTCGTGCAGGTCGTGATTTAGATGGTATTCGCAAGTGTATCCTACACTCTGTTTATCAAGCACAAGGCCAAGGCTGTTCAGCTGGCTTCATCGGCGTTGGTATAGGTGGCGATCGTTCTTCCGGATACGATTTGGCAAAAGAACAACTATTCCGTCATGTGGATGATACAAACCCAAATCCAGATCTTGCTAAATTAGAAGATTACATATTGGAAAAAGCGAATACATTAGGCATTGGAACGATGGGATTTGGTGGTGAAGCAACACTACTTGGCTGTAAAGTCGGCGTGATGAACCGTATTCCAGCTTCTTTCTATGTTTCTGTAGCATACAACTGCTGGGCTTATCGCAGAATGGCTGTTGATATTGACGCTAATACAGGTGAAGTAAAAAAATGGCATTACCAAGAAGGCGAAAAAATCGCATTTGATGATGCAGCAACAAACGCACAGGATGAAACAAAACAAGAAGTGATTGAACTTCAAGCACCAATTTCAGAGGAAAAAATTCGCTCACTTCAAGTGGGAGATGTAGTGAAAATCACTGGCCGAATGTATACTGGTCGTGATGCAATTCACCATCATTTGATGAGCCATGATGCTCCAGTAGATCTAAACGGTCAAATCGTATATCACTGCGGACCTGTAATGGCGAAAGATGAAAATGATAACTGGACTGTTAAAGCAGCAGGACCCACAACTTCCATTCGTGAAGAACCATATCAAGGCGATATTATGAAAAAATTCGGTATCCGTGCAGTTATGGGAAAAGGCGGAATGGGACCAAAAACATTAAAAGCTCTTGAAGAACATGGTGGCGTCTACTTAAACGCAATCGGTGGTGCAGCGCAATATTATGCTGACTGCATTAAATCAGTTGATGGAGTAGATTTAATGGAATTCGGTATTCCAGAAGCAATGTGGCACTTAGGTGTAGAAGACTTCACTGCCGTTGTTACGATGGATTCGCACGGAAACTCATTACACGCAGATGTTCAAAAAACTTCACTAGAAAAATTAGCTGAACATGCTGAACGTGTATTTTAACAAAAGCTTTTTCAACCTCTCTAAAAGACATTTTGGAGAGGTTTTTTCTTTAACTTTTTTTCACACTCCCCTTCCCTTTTCAATAAGCTGTCATATATCCTTTCAAAATAAATCAAAATATTAATATCGCACTTTTCACCATCTAAACCGTATGTTATAATTATTCTAAATTAAAAATGACTTCAAAATCATTTTTAAATTTAAGGAAGTTGCCACAAATACCTATATATAAGGGTTTTGATATTGATTTTCATTATCAGGAGGGATTATAGATGGAATTAGTAAAAGAGAATAGTTATCATCTAATTGAGAAAATAAAGGAACACACAGAACTTATAGCAGCGCTATCTTCTGGTGTTTTAATCTTAATTGCATGGTTACTAGGTAAAAATGACGAAACTACCGCTTCAATTATCTTCTATTTATTAGCATTCATTATCGGCGGGTTTGCAAAAGCTAAAGAAGGCGTTGAAGAATCAATTGCCCATAAAGAACTAAATGTCGAGTTTTTAATGATATTAGCAGCTATTGGTTCTGCTATCATTGGTTACTGGACTGAAGGTGCTATTCTTATCTTCATATTTGCTGTTAGTGGCGCATTAGAAACTTATGCGATGAATAAAAGCCATAAGGAAATCTCAGCTTTAATGAATTTACAACCAGAAGAAGCTTGGTTAATAAAAGAAAATGGCGAAACAGAACGCGTGGCTGTTACTTCACTACAATTGGGAGATCACTTACTAATCAAACCTGGTGAAAGAGTACCAACAGATGGTGTTATTATAGAGGGTGCTACCTCAATCGATGAAGCTGCTATTACAGGTGAATCGATCCCTGTTACAAAATTAGTTGGAGCAGATGTATTTGCAGGTACTGTCAATATGACAGGTGCTGTTACAATGGAAATGACTAAACCAAACTCTGAGTCATTATTCCAAAAGATTATTGATCTTGTTCAATCTGCCCAAAGCGAAAAATCCCCTTCACAACAATTCATCGAACGTTTTGAAGGTACTTATGTAAAATGTGTCTTAGCTATAGTTGCTCTTATGATGTTTGTCCCTCACTTCCTTCTTGATTGGAACTGGACAACAACATTCTACCGTGCGATGGTCTTATTAGTTGTCGCTTCACCTTGTGCGCTTGTTGCTTCTATAATGCCTGCTACATTATCAGCAATTTCAAACGGAGCACGAAACGGTGTCTTATTTAAGGGTGGCTTACACATTGAACATTTAAGTGTATTAAAAGCAATCGCTTTTGATAAAACAGGTACACTTACAAAAGGTAAACCAGTAGTTACTGACTTTATCGTACGTGAAGATGAAGATGAACAACAAATGCTATCAATTATTGCTGGAATTGAAGCAAAATCAAACCATCCTCTTGCCCAAGCAATTACTGCTTACGCTAAAGAACGTGGTCTTGATTCATTCGATCAAGCACAAATTGAAGATGTACCTGGTTGGGGATTAAAAGCAACTGTGAATAGCAGTTCATACAAAGTTGGTAAATCCGAATTTGTAGGGAGAGGTGATGCTTTTGCATTTGCTGGAGGAATTGCCCCTAAACTTGCTGAAGAAGGTAAAACAGTAGTCTTTTTAGCAGATAATGATGGCATTGTTGCTCTTGCTGCTATGAAGGATACAGTACGTGAAGAATCCAAAAAAGCTATCGCTCTATTGAAAAATTTAGGCATTCATACTGTTATGTTAACAGGTGATAATGAAAAAACTGCAAAGGTGATCGCAAAAGAAGCTGGTGTAGATGCTTATATTGCTGAATGCTTACCTGAAACAAAAGTTGATCATATTAAAGATTTAATGAAAACATACAATAATGTCGGAATGGTCGGCGACGGTATTAATGATGCACCTGCCCTAGCTACATCAACAACAGGTATTGCTATGGGGGAAGGCACTGACGTTGCACTCGAAACAGCAGATGTTGTTTTAATGAAAAACGACCTTTCTAAAATTGCTTATGCTGTAAAACTTTCACGCAAAATGCAAACAATCGTAAAACAAAATATCATATTCTCGATCTCTGTAATCGTTTTACTTATCATTTCCAACTTCTTACAAGCAGTCGACTTACCACTTGGTGTTGTCGGTCATGAAGGCAGTACGATTTTAGTTATTTTAAACAGTTTAAGGTTGTTAAAGAAGATTTAATTCTTAAAATATGAACGAGCTGATTCAAAAAAGACTTCTCACACAATGATGAGAAGTCTTTTTATCTATTTTTATTCTTCATTTCTAGTAGTTCTCTTCGCTGTTGCATAATGGCGTTCAGTTGACCTCCCACCATTAATATTATTCCTGTCACATATAACCATAACATGAGGATGATAATCCCACCAATGCTGCCATATGTAGCTGAGTAATTTGCAAAATTATTTATATAATAAGAAAAACAATATGATACAAAAAGCCAAGCGACCGTAGAAAATAATGCTCCTATTAACACGCTTCTTAAATACAACTTTATATTCGGCATAGTCCAATACATTAACGTTAGAACGATGAAGATTAATATAGGAGGCAATATTAATCGGAACTTATTCCAAATCACTAAAAAGTCTGCCTCGAATCCAAATGCTGAAAATAAAAATAGACCAATTTGTTCGCCAAATACGGGAAGAACAAGCGCTACGACAATTAATACAATTAACATTAAAGTAAACACAATAGACATAAATCTGGCAATTATAAAAGGTCTTGTTTCA
>DATMJF010000057.1:0-4798 GCA_035554455.1 Rummeliibacillus sp. | reverse complement strand
AAACAATTTATTTTTAGCCTCTTTTTTGAAAAATCGCTGTTAATAATCCTTCAACTCCAAAAACAGAATCGTTTTTATGTACTTTTCTCATTTCTCGAATCTCGATACAATCGAAATCATGAAAAATTCGTTTTAATTTATCTTCGGTAAATCCCAATCCCCCCTGCAGGCTTTTTACTCGGTACACTTCCCAATCCGAAATATCAGATCCACCTAGTGGCCCATTCTCAATAAAACAATTTAATGCAAAGTAACCGCATGATTTTAAAGATTTTTTTATTAGATTAATATAGTCCATCCTTCTATGTGGGGCGATATGATGGAAACATCCTGAATCGTATATAAAATCATATTTGTATTCTTCAACATTTAAATCAAAAATATTCTGATTGATAAAATTGATCTTAAAATTTCTCTCATATGCTCTTTCAGTAGCCCAGTTTATCGATTGTTCAGAGAGATCGACTGCATCTACTTTAAAGCCCTTCTCTGCCAAAAAAATCGCATTCCGTCCAGGGCCACATCCTAATTCTAAAGCATTCCCAATATTTAAAATACCTTGATCAAAATAACTAACTAGATTTTCATCTGGCTTATTTTCAAAGAATGGTATGCTCTTTTCACGATTAGAATAAAATTCATTCCAAATTATTTCTGAATCTTGAAGTAAGCTATCTAGCAATCGCTTTAAATCTTCATAATTATTAATCTCTTCCATAATTACCTCCAGTTAAAGCATTTTCAAGAATGATTGATGCGATCTCATGATCATCTATTACATACGGGATTTCTGAAGGCTCAACCCAAATACGAGCTTCGGCTTCGTTTTCTCGTAAAAATGGATCGCAAGTTTTGATATCCATTCTGTAAAAGGCTTGATATCCAACGATTGGATATTTTCCATTAGGTTCAAAACATGGATTCTCTTTATGATTGACTTCTATTGCACCTAAATATGTAATATCACCTTTGACATAGGCTTCTTCATAGACTTCACGATGGAGCGCTCCTTCAATAGATTCACCTATTTCTATATGACCACCTGGGTAGTTAAACCCTCTATTTTTTATTTTGGAGAGCAATACTTTATTATTTTGGATGCAAATTGCATGAACACTTGTAACGATATCACCCTCTTTTAGTAAATAATTTGGTAGCCAAGTTAAATTTACTATTTGACCTTGCCAATCTATGGTTATTGGTTTCATATTGTCCTCCTTTTTAGTCTATAGATTTCCAATTATTACGCAGACCCTGTGACAGCAATCATGGCAATACTCCACATAATGAGAAGAAATGATGTTGTAAGCCAAAATGTATTTACTGATGTTTTTTCTTCTACTTTTATTTTTTTCATAATTGCTACAAGGTTTAGGCAAAAAATAATACTAAAGATTGGTATTAAATAAAACCCTATAAATATGAATAGAATCATTTGTTTAGATTCCTTTCTAGTTCTTTATTTAATTCCTAAAAACCGAGTTTGCAGTGGTTCTTCTACTACTATTTTTTGAAGAAACACCCGATAAGCCCTAGCATTTGGTCTTGAACTAATCACTTCTTTAATCTCTTGATCAATATAGTGAATCGCTCCACCATCATCAACTGCTACGCCCGGTTTTATCCTACTTGTTCCAATTAGATGTTGGTAAGAGGGGCTTCTATCTTCTTCTCCATCATAGTGAGGGCAGTTACTCCCTTTTAGAAAACCTAAGCATTGTATTGGTTCGAGCCCCTCCCCAAATGAATCTGTTAACCCTTCTTCAAACCAACAAATGGAACCTGCACTAATACCTGCTAAAATAATGCCTTGATTCCAAGCTTTTCTTAAGATTTGATCTATGCCCCATTCTCTCCAAAGTGCTAATAAATTTTTGGTATTCCCCCCACCAACATAAATAATATCTTGGTCGAGTAAGAAATTTTCCAAGTCTCTAGTTGGCGGATTAAATAATGATAGATGTGAAGGACTACAATTTTGCTTTCTAAAAAAAGCATAAAATCTCTTAATATAATTTTCAGCATCCCCACTTGCTGTTGGTATAAAACAAATTTTAGGGGTCTCATTCTTCGATTGACTTAGTATATATTGATCTAACAAAGGATTTTCAGGCTCCATTGAAAATCCACCGCCACCTAGTGCTATGATTTGTTTCATCATCCTTCCTCCATTCAATCTATAAATAATAGCTCATTATGATTAGCTCACCTTTTTCCCCCATTGTACGTACCCCTTCATCGACAAATCCGCATTTCTTATATAAAGATTGTGCTGCTACATTTGCAACATTAACTGCTAATACAATTTCATCAATGCCAGAAAAATTATTTTTGACAAACTGTGGTAGTAGCTGTAAGGCTTTCTTCGCATAGCCTTTTCCTTGGTGTCTAGCATCTGTTGAAAAAGCCCGTAATAAGATAGCATCCGGATTAAGGCTATATGGTTTGACACCTTCATTTTTGTGAAGAACGAAGAAAGTGACTATTTGTTCCTGCTCAATTGCTAAAATTGAAGAACGATCAGCATCTTCATTTGATAATTCAATACATTCTTTTGGAGAACCAGTAAATCTCAGCTGGTCTTCTGTTAATTTATAATCTTCAATTAATTCGTTGTGCTGATCTGTATATATGTTTAGCTCCATTTAAATACCCCCATAAAAAATTTATTAACTACATTCACTTTCGTCCTACAATGAAATATCTCCACTAGCAATTAGCACTTGTAAACTTAATAAAAGCTGATAATTTACAGTTGGATCCCGTAAATCTTGTCCAACTAATAATTCTATTTTCTCTAATCGATAACGTAAACCACTCATTGACAAAGATAATTTTATCCGTGTATTTTCTAAATTCCCGCCATTTTTTAAAAATATATAGAGAGTATATAATAATTCACTTTTCAAATTGTTTTCGTGTAAGGATAGTTGTCCTAACGTCTGTTTTGCTTTTAATTTAATCATGTCCTTATTGTCACTATGGAGCATAAGTCCGACAATACCGAGTTCATCAAAAAGTACAAGCGATTCATTAATATGTGTCATTTGTAAGGATATGAGTGCTTCATCAAAATGAATCGATGCTTGCTCGATGTTTAATCCCTGAGAACTAATACCAATTGAAAAATAATTATGTCTGAAATGTTTGTTTAAATGCTTTAAAAGCTTAATACACTCAGATTTTATTATTTTCATTTGATTCTCTTGTATGAATAATACTAATTTCCCTTCCCTTTTCCCTATTAAAATATCATTCATGGATTTAGTAAATTGAATAACCTCTTCTAAAATTTGCTCAGAAAGCATAAGTTCTTCGTCGAAATCATGATGTTTATTTCTATAAGTAAGAACAATAATATAATAGGGTAGCTTTAAATTCATTTGAATATAATTGCCTTTTTGAATAATTTCGTGCTCATTCGAAAAGTTACTGTCAAGAATTTGATTAAGAAAATACCCCTTAACCCGTTCAGTTGCTTCAAATGCATTCTTTTCGTTGAGTAAATAGATGGAACAAATTGTTGCAGCATTTTCTAATATCACTTGATCAATTTTTGAAATCTTTTGTTCTTTTTCATATATTAAAAAGCAATTGCCGTAACTCCGTTGTTTAATAATAATTGGAATACATAGACAATAGTAAATTTCACCATCAATTTTAATTTCCTTTTGAGATGATCCAAAATGACTTTTTCTATCTCGTAAAGCCTTGGTTATCGTTAAATAATCAATCTCCATGAATAAATCAGAGACACCTGCTGTATTCATTATATTTCCATACATATCTTCAATCATCATTGGTAACTTCAATTCTTCATAAACAATATTTGCGATAGACTGCAATTCTCCTTCTGTTGCTAATTCATTTGTTAAACGATTATGTATTGAAATCGCTTTCGATAAATTATTTCGTTCATCTAAAAGCTGATCATAGGTGGAGTGTAACTCTTGGACGATTGTTGCCTCTTCAAAATACGGAAGCTCGCTCAAAATAGCAACTCCCCATTGTTCAAGCGTTTTACCAACATAAGAACATTCACTATCGCCTTTTGCTATACAGTCAACTTCTTTAAATAAGACTTTTTTATTGCATATCGTAGAATAATAACCACTTGCATAACCAATTAATGTGTAGCAAACAGGTAAATCTGACAGACCAAACTGTGTTAAATGTTCCTCTGCTTCATAAGAAGCAATCCATCTTCCTTCTACATGTATCGTTTCTACTTTTTGATCATCTGAATAGCCAATGTCCAATTTAGAACGCTGTGCTAATGTAAATCCACGTAATAGATGCATATGGGGGCCTTGGCTAAGTAAATCTTCAAAAGAAGAATATTCCTTTTTCATTGCTTTATTGGCATCACTTTTTCCTAGATTCCATCCATACCGAATAAGGAACCCCTTCATCCGCTCTTTTGAAATATTCTCGATTAAATCTTTTCGAAGAATACCAAAAATAATCGATGATGTGACAATCATTCGCTCACCTTCAAAGACAATTCTCCCTTCACCATCCGAATACTCTTTTATCCATGAAAATGGGCTATTATTCATCTCACCCCTCCTTTAATACAGAATTTTCTGATTTAATTCTACCATATTTAAATATTTTAGTATTAATCTAAGTTATCTATTCATATCTAAATGAGCTACTTCCATTCAAATAAAAAACCCGAATAGCAATGAAACACTACTCGGGATTACATATTTTGTTTTTTGAAATTTTTATCTTTCCCAAATTTACTATAGTGGTAATTTTTCGGCGTTGTAATTGTTAATCCAAGAATCATTTG
>DATMJF010000056.1:0-3652 GCA_035554455.1 Rummeliibacillus sp. | reverse complement strand
CTTGATCGTAGTTATGAGAAAGTGAGGAGAATGTTGTGGATCAACAAGTTAATTCTCGACAACAACGAAAGCAACTTGAAGAACAGCAGAAAAGACGACATACAAAGAATAAAGGACCAAGAGAACCAAAAGGCCCCAAAGGACCAAAACGTTCTTTGACTAAAAAGATAATCATAGCCATTTTGGCTTTATTCATTGCAATATTTGCAATAGGTGCAACTGTTTTTGCAATTTATGCTGCACAAGCACCAAAATTAGATGAAGAATTATTAAAAGACCCAGTATCCTCAAAATTCTATGATGCAAATGGCAAAGTATTCTATACTATGGGTGATCAACAACGGGAACATGTCAATTATGAAGATATCCCAGTTGGAATGAGAGATGCGATTATCGCAACAGAAGATTCTCGTTTCTTCGAACACCATGGGATAGACTTTATTCGCTTAGGCGGCTCAGTTTTAGCCAACTTCCGATATGGATTTGGCTCACAAGGCGGTAGTACATTAACCCAGCAAGTAATTAAGAACTCATTTTTAAGTGGTGAGAAGACATTGAAACGTAAGGCACAAGAAGCTTATTTAGCAGTTCAGCTTGAACGTGAATATTCAAAAGAAGAAATTTTTGAAATGTACTTTAACAAAGTCTTAATGTCTGGTCGTATTTATGGTTTCGGTACTGCAGCAAAATACTTCTATGGTAAAGATTTAAAAGACTTAACCTTAGATGAAGAAGCACTTTTAGCTGGTATGCCACAAGCACCAAACGCATACAATCCTTTTAAAAATCCTGAACGTGCAGAAAAACGACGTAATGTTGTTTTAGGTTTAATGTACCAACATAAAAAAATTACAAAAGAACAAATGGAAGCTGCACAAAAAGTGGATGTTAAAAAAGGGCTTCTTCCTGAAAGCAAACGAAAAACCGCTTCTACATCCAAATATGATGCATATATCGATGTCGTATTAAAAGAATTAGCGGAAAATGGTGATGAGAAAGCATTAGAAGAAGGTGTTAATGTTTATACAACATTAGACCCTAATGCTCAAAAAATCGTCGAAAAAACGATGAATAATGCTGCCAACTTCCCTACAAAAGATATACAAGCAGGTCTTTCAGTTATTGATACGCAAACTGGCGCAATTGCTGCAGTTGGTGGTGGACGTAATTACGGTCCAGAACGTGGATTTAACTATGCGGAAGCATTAACTAATCGACAACCTGGTTCTACCATGAAACCATTAATCGATTATGGCCCAGCAATTGAAAATCTAAAATGGTCTACAGGTAAAACAATTGTGGATGAACCAATGACCTATACAGGTTCTGATCAACAAATTAATAACTTTGACCATCAATACAAAGGTACAATAACGATTCGACAAGCTTTATATAATTCTCGTAATATCCCTGCTGTTAAAACGTTCAAAGAAGTCGGTACGGATAAAACGAAAGCATTTGTAAAAAATCTTGGTATTGATGCGAATAACATTACGGAATCTGATGCAATCGGTGGTGGTAAAATTACCCTATCTCCAATTGAAATGGCAGGCGCTTATGCTGCATTCGGTAATAATGGTATTTATACAAAACCACATGCTATTAAGAAAATTGTCTATCGTGATGGAAAAACAGCTAAATCGTACACACCAGACCCTGTTCCTGCAATGAGCGATTATACAGCTTATATGGTGACAGATATGTTACGCGATGTAGTAGGTTATAAATACGGTGCATCCGGTACTGCTGCGGGAATTCCTGGTTTAGATGTTGCAGGTAAAACTGGTACAACTAACTATAGTTCTCAACAATTCCGTGATTATGGACTTCCTGACTCAGCTGTTCCAGATTCATGGTTTGCTGGATATACATCCAAATACTCTATTGCTGTTTGGAGTGGATATGCAGATTACAAAAATCCAATTACAACAAGTGCAGAACGTGTCCTTCCTCAACAATTATTTAGAACCGTTATGTCACAAATTTCAGCATATACGCAAACACCTAATTTCCAACAACCAAATTCTGTTGTTCGAGTTGGTAATGAGTTATATGTAAAAGGGCAACAACCAGTATCATACACACCTCCAGTTGAAAATAAAGATAAACAAAAATTGAGTGCACCAACTGGTTTAAAAGCTTCTTACGATGATAAATCTAAAGCAATTCAACTATCTTGGTCACACGATGCTAGTGGTGATGTTTCACCAACATTCAAGGTTTCTGTTTCTGTTGATGGTGGAGGTTCTCAAGCATTAACCGAAACTTCTTCCAATTCGTTTACTTATAATGGTGCAGAAGATGGGAAGACTTATGTATTCTCTGTTGTAGCAGTTGCTGGTGGCCAAACAAGTAGTGCTGCAACGACATCTATACAAATTCAAGGCTCAACGCCTCAACCTGATCAAACGAAACCTGATCAAACCGAGACTCCAACGTCTCCAGATCAAACGCAAGATCCAAATACGCCAACAGATGGGAACAATCAGGGCAATACTGACAATACTGACGGCAATACAAATACAGACCAAAATAACCAATCCGACCAAGGTAACTCAAATGGTAATGCAAACGATAACAGCAACTCTTCCAATGGCAATGGAAATGGGAATGGAAATGGGAATGGAAATGGGAATGGTAAAAATAAAGCAAATATGAACAGTGTGAATAGGAAACCTTCGCCTGATCAACAACCTCAAGATCAAACACAAGCACAATAGACAAAAAACGCGGGAGTACACACTCTCGCGTTTTTTTGATTTATTGGATTATTGATATTTGAAAGGAATAGTTATTGCGCCAGCACGCCGCACGCATTGCACTGAGAAAGCTTTGATTTGCGACGAATGGTAGCCCGACTTGAGCACCGAAAACCGTGTGAGACAACGCAGTTGGCTAATTCGGTTTGTGCGCTTAGCGTGCGGGCAACTTTGGATAAAAATTCAGCAGTAGCTATTAACATAACCTATTATAAAAGGATGCCATTCTATTCATTGTGAAATTCTTAAGTGATAAGCAAAAGTGCACTATGTTATTACACTTTTGCTTTCTAGAATTTTCTACAAGAACATTTGGCATCCTTTTTAGTGTTTTAAGCGCAATCTCGCACATTTTTTTTTCGTTTCAATAAATAACTCATCCAATTGACGATAACATGCATATTGCCCTGGTCGTGCCTTTATAAAAGATAATCTTTCAATTGCATTAATTGGTAAAATCTCATATTGTTCATTTTCTAATAATGCATCTTGCAGGTTAGATGCTTTCAACACAAAAGATTCATATAATTGAATAGCATTTAACATGATTTCTTTCGCTTTACCATCTCGAATAGTATGAGATTGGTGAATAGATTGTCGTAACAATTCCCATTCATTCATCCATTCTTCTACACATTCCTTTGTAATGGCCTCTTTCTTGCATTCAATCATCTGTTTACAAGTCCTTTCTTTGCTCTCTTTTGCCCTTCTCGACAAATATCAAATAATGGACATGCATTACAGTTTGGATTTTGTGCTTTGCAGTGATAACGACCAAAGAAAATTAATTGATGATGCGTTTTAGACCAATTCTCTTTTGGTGTTTTGTTCATCACTGTTTGTTCTACTTCTAATACGCTATCCTTCCACTTGCATAAACCTAAACGCTTTGT
>DATMJF010000055.1:0-2707 GCA_035554455.1 Rummeliibacillus sp. | reverse complement strand
CTTTTTTCATCACAGCAAGCAGGTCGCGGGCCGTTAAATATTTTTCCGTAGCTTCGAACATTTCTAAAATTTGTTCCCGTTTATCTGTTTTTTTAAAGCCGCTATCTTTTAAAATTTCCCATGCTTTTGTCAAATTCATACCCCTAGTACTCCCTTCAATCTTTTGCGCGTATTGCCATCACGATTTTCTTTCCGATAATGACAAGTAATAATATTAAAATTGATGTTACTACGATTGTACCGCCCGGTGCTAAATTCAAATAAAACGCAGTGACTAAACCAATTATTACTGCTAATTCACCAAATAGAATGGCAAAGAAAATGGTTTGTTTAAATCCTTTAGCGATCCGAATACTTGCAGCTACGGGTAATGTGATTAGAGATGATACAAGTAAGATCCCTACAATTCGCATACTTGCAGCAATCACAAGAGCTGTCACTACCATAAACATTAAATGGACTGTTTTCGCTGGTAGTCCACTCGCTTTGGCATACTCTTCATCAAATGATAAAACAAATAATTCTTTGTAAAAAAGATAAATAAATGCAATTACTACTACAGCAATTCCTAGTACAATCCATAAATCTTGTCGACTTACTGCTGAAACAGAGCCAAATAAGTAACTAAATAAATCTGTACTAAAGCCTTGTGCCAATGAGATGAAAATCGCACTCATGCCGAGACCTGCAGACATGATAATTGGAATTGCCAATTCTTCAAAATGTTTATATAATCTGCGAAGACGTTCGATTAATACAGAACCCCCTACCGCAGAAATAATCCCTAGATAAATTGGGTTTAATGTTGCGAATGCAGTAACACTTTGGCTTAAGTATAAGCTACCCGCAATACCAGCTAAAGTGACATGGCTTAAAGCATCAGCAATTAGTGATAACCGACGAACAACGATAAAAACGCCCAATAACGGCGCAATGACTCCTATGATAATTCCCGATAAAAAGGCATTCTGCAAAAAGTCATAATGTAATATAGATTCGATCATTTTTGTTTCTCCTTATTGTCATGATGAATTTTACGTACTGCATGACCATACCATGCATTTAATTGATCATCGGATAAGGAATCATAATCGTCTTTATAACCATGGAAATGGATGGTTTGATTTAAACAAGCGACATGGCTAATCGTATTGGATACGGTGTCAACATCATGTGTCACTAATATCATGGTCATATGAAGTTGCTCATTTAATTCAGTAAGCATATCATAGAATGACTGCACATTTTCGTGGTCAATTCCGACGGTTGGTTCATCTAAAATAAGCAATTTTGGTTCTGCAACTAGTGCTCTAGCGATAAAAACACGTTGTTGCTGACCACCAGAAAGTTCGCCGATATTGCGATTAGCAAACTGCTCCATGCCAACAGCTTCTAACGATTCCATCACTCGCGCTTGCTGTTTTGGGAAATGTTTTTTGAATAGGCCGATTTTTTTAGTAAGCCCACTTGCTACAACTTCTTTTACAGTGGCTGGAAAACCTGAATTAAATGAATTGGATTTTTGAGAAACATAGCCAATCCACTCTCTGTGTTTAAATGTTGAACTCGGTTCGCCAAACAGCTTAACGGTACCCTTTGTAGGTTTTAATAAACCTAAAATTATTTTTAGTAATGTTGATTTTCCAGAGCCATTCGGGCCAAGTAACGCTAAAAAATCGCCTTCTCGAACAGTTAAAGAAATATTGGTTAACACTTGCGTATATTCATATTGGAATGAAACATCTTGTAATTCAATTAAAGGCTGTTGCGCCATAAAACTTCGCTTCTTTCTAATTCATAATCATTACGATTTACAGAATCAAAGTATAATAGATTGAGGGTGCTTTGTAAAGAACTATATCTTAGAGAGGATGAGTAAATGGATTATCTTGCATTACTAAGTGAAATTAATCGCAAATCAGATAAGGAGCTTGCTGAGTATGCCAAAACTTATCAGATTCCACTTTCGAAAAAAGAAATACAAAAACTCCGCCCACTACTTTCATCGTTTTCGATCCAATGGGTATTAACAGGTATACCCGATCATGTGATGAAGGAAATTGAAAAAATACTTGGAAAACAGAAAACAAAAGAGTTACTAGGAAAATACGGAAGATATATTTAGATACAGAATTATAGACAAATTTGGATAGCGCGTCATTTTTTCTGGCAATAGCGCATTCACCCTAGATATTCAGAACATTTGCCTTTAGACGCGCTTATTTTTGGTTTATCTATCCCTGATAAATCCGTACTTATATTATTCTTAAATAATTATAATAGATTTGGTCTTAAAAATTACATATAACTCTATAACAAAATAGGCGAAATGCTTTTTAATAAGCATTTCGCCTATTTAAATGAAGTGAATTTAATCAAGCTTTGAACAAGCCTTAAACTGGACTTACACCATGCTTGCGATCTGTAAATGTAATTTCCTTTGATTGATAAACCTCTAATCTTGTCTCTAATGTTTTTCGAAGCTCATTTGGCTCAATAACATCATCAATAATCAACTCAGATGCTAATCGGTACACATCAATTTCCTCACGGTACTCATTACGGCGTGCCTCTATAAATGCTGCTTGCTCTTCTTTTGGCAACTGCGCAATTTTATTTGCATAAACGGCATTGACCGCTGCTTCTGGACCCATAACAGCGATTTGTGCGCTTGTTAATGCAATACATACATCCGGTTCAAATGCTG